>JACCVE010000102.1 GCA_013698285.1 Chloroflexia bacterium
ACGCTGGCCTGATCGGCGAAGGCAGCAACGACGCCGCGGACCAGGTTCGACCCCGATCGATTGTGCAGCACCCGCGCCCCACCCGCCTCCAAGACGTCGGCGACCATGCGGGAGACGGTAGTCTTGCCGTTGGTGCCGGCGATGACGACCGCGCCCCCGGGCAGGCGAGCGACCAGTTTGCCGAGCAGGGCGTCGTCGAGCCGGTCGGCGACCAGGCCCGGCGCGGCCGTCCCACCGCCCCGGCCGGCGCGGCGGATCACCCCCGAGGTCGCCTTGGCGGCGGCCATGGCCAAGGTCAGCCTGATGTCCCGCCGGCGTGGGGTCGTGGTCGTGGTCGCCATCGTGTGCCTCCCCCACTCCGTCGTCGTCGCGTCATGATGGCGGCTGGCCCGGCGGCTGGTCAGGCAAGACGGGGCCGTGCGCCCCGACCCTCGCGATCCCCGGCCGGGTCGAGCGCGTCAGCCGCCCACTCCCCCGGCCGCGCCGGTCGGCACGGCATCGACGTTCGTGTCGAGGCGGATCACGATCGTCACCACTTTGAGGGTGTCGAAGTCGGCATACGGCAGGACCGGGATCACCAGAGACCCGCCCTGCGCATCGGTGACGACGTCCGGCCCGACCTGGCCGACCAGCAGGCCGGAGGGGATGCCGGCGGTACCGCCCGCGCCGCCCACGGTCACGATCGACTCGCCCGCCGCCGGCTCGACATCGGTGTCGAACAAAGTCATCTGAGCCCGGCCCCCGGCCTGCCAGCGGCCCTCCATCGTGCCGGTGGCTCCCGAATCGGCCAACCGGACGGCGATTCGCTGGTCGGTATTGATCAGCAGCATCACCTTCGAGATCGTGGGCCAGACCTCGACGACCTGGCCGACGTAGTTGTTGGGATCAATCACGGCCATGCCACGACGGACGCCATCGTCGTAGCCCTTGTCCAGGATGATCGACTTCTCGAACTGGACGGGATCGACTTCGAGGACCCGGGCCGAGAGGAGCGTCAGATCCTCGTACTCCTCTTCGATGTCGACCTGGGCCCGGAGTTGCTCGTTCTCTCGCTCGACATCGCGCAGTCCGGTGTTCTCGGCCCGCAACGCGTCGCGCTCGGCCCGGATTGCCGCCAGTTCGGCTTCCAGCTCGCTCGGGTCGGACTCGCCGATCCCGTTCAGGCCGCTCACCACCGGCTCGACCGCCGCTCGCAGGCTGGCCTTGAAGGGGTCCAGGGACCTCCGGCTATCGAGCCCGATCAACGCGGCACTGGTGGCCACGAAGAGGGCCACGAGCACCATCGTCTGGCGAGCGGTCAGCGTGGACACGCGTCATTCTCCGGCGCCGGAGGCGAAGACCGCGGGGGACAGCGACCCCGGGACACGATGGCTCCGGGTGAGGATAGCACGGGCACCCGGCCCGGTGACCGCCAGGCACGGGTACGGCCCGGTTCCCTGGCGATATCCCGGCCCCGGGATCAGGACGAGCGGCGCAGTTCCTGCCCGCTGGCCAGCGCCCGCTGGTAGAGGTGCAGCGACTCCGCCACCCGGCCCGTCCCCCGGGCGACGCAGGTCAGCGGGTCCTCGGCCCGGTAGACGGGCATTCGCAACTCATTCTGGAGGCGACGGTCGAGGCCGAGGAGGAGGGCGCCACCGCCGGCGAGGGTGATCCCGTTCTCCATGATGTCGGCGACCAGTTCCGGCGGCGTCTCCTCGATGCTGGTCTTGACCAGCTCGATGATCGTGTTGACCGGGCCGGAGATGGCATCTCGCAGTTCGACGGATGAGACCTCGACCGCTTTCGGCAGCCCGGTCAGCAGGTCACGGCCCCGCAGGGTGACCCGGACCTCCTCCTCCAGCGGGTAGGCGGAGCCGGCGGCCATCTTGGCATTCTCGGCCGTCCGCTCGCCGATGATCAGGTTGTGGTCGCGGCGGGCGTACTGGACGATCGCCTCGTCGATCTCGTCACCCGCGACGCGGAGCGAATGATTGACCACGATGCCGCCGAGGGAGATCACCGCCACCTCGGTGGTGCCGCCGCCGATGTCGACGATCATGCTGCCGATCGGCTCGTTGATCGGCAGCCCCGCTCCGATCGCGGCGGCCATCGGCTCCTCGATGGTGTAGGCCTCGCGCGCCCCGGCCGAGAGGGCGGCGTCCTTGGCGGCCCGCTTCTCGACCTCGGTTACGCCGGAGGGGATGCCGATGACGACCCGCGGGTGGGGGGCCATCAGGCGCTGCATGTGGACCTTGCGGATGAAGTAGTGGAGCATCATCTCGACCGTGTCGAAGTCGGCGATGACGCCGTCCTTCAAGGGCCGGATCGCGATCACGGATTCCGGGGTCTTGCCGACCATCGCCTTCGCCTCGACCCCGACGGTGATCGGGCGGCGGGTCTTGGTGTCGATCGCGACGACGGACGGCTCGGAGATGACGATCCCCTTGCCGCGGACGTAGACCAGCGTGTTGGCGGTGCCGAGGTCGATGCCGAGATCGCGGCTGAAGAGGCCGAAGAGCGTGGAGAGGGGACGTATCAAGCAGACCTCCGGGACCGTGGGAGTTGGTTGGCATGCGGCCGGTGCGTGGACGACGGAGCGGCCAGCCGGCCGGCCAGGGCAAGGGTGGATTTGAACGCGCAGGCGTGTCCCGCGATGGGACGATGGCTGGTTCGACAAGCGAAACACGCCGCGCACAACATGCCGGAAACGCCAAATGGACCTCGGCAGCCACGCCAAGATCCGGGCGGGAACTCGACCGGCGAACGGGCGCGAGTATAGCAGACGAGGGGGAGGGGACTGCGGGTTGGGCGGTCGATGGCCTAGTGTGGGGATGCGCTGCAACCC
>JACCVE010000448.1 GCA_013698285.1 Chloroflexia bacterium
GGGGACCCCGGCCGACCCGGGCACCACCGGCGAGGTGCGGGCCACCCTGCGCCAGGTGATCGCCTGCTCCAACGCCCGCGACACGCTGCGCCGGATGGCCCTCTTCAGCGACGGCAACCTGCGGGCCTCGTTCCCGGCCGGCCCGACCGGCGCCTTCGCTGACCTGGTCGCCACCCCGCCCGTCGTCCTGCCCGTCGTCTCCCGGATCGCCATCGTCGCCTACGGTGAGGTGCGGCTCCTCCCCGACGGCCGCGTCGTGACCAGCGTCACCCTCGACAACCCGTCATCTCACAACCACGACCTGACCGTCTCTCAGGACCCATCGGCCGGGACCCGCCAGGTGGCGGTGGTGTATCTGGTCCGCCAGGGGGACCGGTGGGTGGTGGACGAGGAGGTGTATTAGGTCGAGTCCCCGGGTCTGATCGACCCCTCGTGGGATATCGTGCCGGTCTGCCGCCGCCCATAGGTCCCGCGGCCTCGGGACGAGTTACGCGGTGGCCCCGGTCAGGCGAGCGGTCGACGGCCGTTCCGGACGGTCCGATCCAGAACCTGGTCGATGCCGGGCTTGGCGTCGTATTCCATTGGGACTCGCTAGGGGGTGACACGTCTCGCCCTGACGCCCGACGGGCCATCGCCCAGGACAGACGTGGTCCCGGCGATGGCCTGACAGATCCGGCCGGCGTCCCGGCTCAGGCGGCGGTCAGTTCCCGGATCAGGGCGATCAGGCCGGCGATGTCGAAGGGCTTGGGGTGGAAGCGGACGGGGCCGCCCTCGGGGAGGGGGTGGAGACCCGGACGTTCGTAGACGGCCGAGGTGATGATCACCGGGGTCTCGCGGGTGAGGGGGTCGTTGCGGAGCAGGTCCAACACCTCCCAGCCGCTCATCTCCGGCATCATCACGTCGAGGATCACGATGTCGGCCGCCGCGGCCCGGACCTCGGCCACGACATCGCGCAGCGAACCGATCGAGACGGTCGCGAAGCCGCCGTCGCCCAGGACGGCGGTGAGCAGCTCGACGATGGCTTGCTGGTCCTCGACGATGGCGATGGTGACCTGGTCGGCCATACGATTCTGGGTCCCTTCGCGACCGGGATGGACGATGGGTGGACGATCGGCAAGTGGTCGGCCGGAGCCCCGGTGGGGTCGGACGATTCCGTCGCCGGGGTGACGTGATGCCTGGGTCGTAGGTCCGGGCCAGGCCGCGTCGCCCCTAGCGGGGTGCGGCCTGGGTCCGATCGACCCAGCCCTCGGCCGCCGCGATCGTGGCGACGTCCAGGGTCCTCGTCAGTCGCCCCTCCAATTCCCGTGCCACCTCGACCATTTCCGGGTCACCATTGGAGATGCGCAGGATCGCCAGGCGCAGCTCGGCCCCCATGGCCTGGAACTCGGCGAGCAGGACCCCGATCGGGAAAGCGTCGCCGGCGCGGGCCTGGCCGTGGCGTTCGGCCACCTCGATCGCCCTGGTCTCGGGCTCGGGATCACGGCTCGGGTCGGGGCTCCGCATCGCGATCAGGGTCGCGTTGAGGAGAGCGGGGATCGACTCCTGCAGTTCGACCAGGCTCAGGTCGGGCCAGGCCCGAAAGGCGGGCATGTTGGCGACCCGGAGGACCCAGTTGGCGATCATGCGCGCCGAGTCGGCCTGGAGCTGGTCGATCACCTGGCCCACCGACGCGGCCGGTCCACCGCCGAACCCGACCGGGCCCGGGGACCGTTCACGACCCATCAATGCATCGACACTGTTGATCGCCACGCAGCGCTCCCTCTCCCGCATCCCCGTGCCCACCACACGGTTCCCCATGGTTTCGAGGATATCCACGCGCACCCTCCAGCCACGGTCTGGCGCGTGATCCTCCCCTGTCAACGGTACGTCGATCGTACCGTGACCGTATGCTTGGGAAGTAGTCATTAAGTCCTATGACCGCGAACACGTTCATCCTGCCATGGGTATGCTGTCACCGGAGCCAGAAAGGACTTTGGTCTCGACGTGATCGGGACTGGCCGGCGGTAGGGCGGACGCCGGTGGACGGCGGCGGGGGTGATGATCCTCGTCCCCGGCACGGCGAGCTGGTCAGGGCGATCGGGGGCGGGTGCCGGGGCCAGCCGGCACGGCGATATGATGGGGGTGGACAGACGGCGTGACGACCCCGGCGGCGGGGCTCCGCGGCGACGCGCGGGCACGGGGCGATCGCCCGTGGCCGGTCCGGAGCCGAACCAGGAGACACGGTCGATGACCCCGAACCCGGCCCCCCGCCTGCTCCTCTTCGACCTGGATGACACCCTCTGCGACTACACCACGGCGCGGGACCTCCGGCTCCGGCTCGCCTTTACCCATGGCCTGGCGAGGTCGGCCCCGGCGATCCCCGGCGGCGCGCCCCGCCCCGCCGCCGGGACCACGGACGCGGCGGCGGCCCCCGACTTCCCGGCCCACATCGAGCGCCTGGCCGCCGCGTCGGTGACCAGGAACCCGCATGGGTCCGACCATTTTTCCGACCTGCTGCGGGACCATGGCCTCGGTGGCGACCCGGCCACCGCCGCCGCCGCGATCGACTGGTACCGCGAGAACCGGTTCCATGGCCTGGCACTGTTCGAGGATGCCGAGGCGACCCTGCTCGCCCTGCGCCGCGACCCGGTCACGCGCCGGTCGCGCATCGGCCTGGTGACGAATGGGCCGTCCGAGGTGCAGCGGGCCAAGATCGAGGTGCTGGCGGTGGAGCGCCTGGTCGACTTCATCCTGGTCTCGGAGGAAGTCGGGGCCTGGAAGCCCGACCCAGCCATCTTCGCCGAGGCGCTGCGGCGGGGCGGGGCCGCCCCGGCCGAGACCCTGTTCGCAGGCGACTCCATGGAACACGACATGGCCGGGGCGAGCGCGGCGGGGCTCCGCACCGTCTGGGTCAACCGGGACGGCCGGTCCCGGCAACCCGGCGAGGTCGAACCGGACCACGAGATCCGGCGCGTGGGGGAGATGCTGCCCCTCCTTGGCATCGGGACCGGCCGCGGGTGATGTCACCTGGGTCACTCGCCGGACCGGTCACCACGGGGATGGCTCGCCGTGTGCATGGGCTTCAGGACCACCGGGCAGCGCACCGGGCCCCGGCGTTCCCGCGTCAACGCCAGGTCGTGGCGACGCTCCGGTCACGGGGCCGTCGTCTGGACGCCGGTGTGTCATGGACACGACTACCGGGGGAGTCAGGGACTATACTTCTCGGTGACATGAGGGTCGACAACCGCGCGCGAGCGGGCGCCAGATTCGAGAAGCGACCGGCCGTGACGCACCCGACCCTTCTCCTCCCGGGCGACCGCTCCGCCGTCGCCCGGCTCACTACCGTCACGGATCTCCCGCCCGGCGCCGACGAGAAAGAGGAATCCCATGGGCACGGCCACCGCCGTCTCGCCAGCCACGATTTTCACCGAGACCAGTGCCGTCTCGCTCCCCGCGCGGCGCATCGTGGTCGCCGATGAGCTCGGCTACTGCTGGGGCGTGCGCCGGGCGCTGGACATCATCACTGATGCCGCCGACCCGGCCGACAAGATCGCCCCGGTCGGGGACGTGATCCACAACCCCCAGGTCGTCGAGCGGCTGCGGGAGCGCGGGGTCGAAGGCACGGCCTCCGTCGATGAGGCGGTCTCGCGCGGCTTCCGCCGGGTGGCGATCACCGCCCACGGCATGGGCCCGCACCTGGCCCGGGAGGCCGAGGCGGCCAACCTGACCCTGATCGATACGACCTGCCCGCTGGTGACCAAGGTCCAGCGCCTGGCCCAGAAGCTGGTTCGCCAGGGGTACTTCATCGTCGTCTACGGTGATGGCTACCACCCCGAGGTCAAGAGCGTGATCGCCTGGGCGGGCACCAGCAAGGCCCTGGCGGCGAAGAAGATGATCGACCTGCCCTGGAACGCCCGGCGCGGCGAGAAGGGCGAGGGCAAGGTGCCACCGCCCCGCAAGGTCGCCGTGGTCAGCCAGACCACCAAGAACGTCGATGAGTTGATGGCCTTCGCCAACCAGCTCCAGGCCCTGGTGATCCCCGAGGGGGGAGAGTTCCGCCTCTGCAACACCATCTGCGAGCCGACGAGTGAGCGGCAGCACGCCCTGAAGCGGCTCGTCGAGCGGGACAGCGTCGACCTGATCCTGGCGATCGGCGGCAAGAAGAGCAGCAACACCGCCCGCCTCGCCGATGTCGGCCGCCAGATGGGTGTGGAGTCGCACCACATCGAGCGCCCCGAGGACATCGAGGACGGGTGGCTGTCCGCCGCGTCGGTGATCGGCGTCACGGCCGGCGCATCGACCCCGGACGACGTGATCGAGGATGTCGTCAATGTTCTGGTCGCGAAGGGCTACGCGGCCCCCGAGGGCGGCATTCGCCCCGTCGACCCGGAATACGTTCCGGCGTTCTAGGCGTCCCGTCATATCGGTCGCGAGGAACGCGCCGTCGCCCTGAGGCCCCGACCGGGCCATGGGTGGCGGCGCTCGTCGTTTTCAGACGATCAGGTCCGGTAGATCGGCTCGGGCTCGCCGGGGCGAACGATCGCCATATGGCGACGGGCGGTCTCGGCACGAGAGACGCACGATCACCAATGCTTCCCCCGTCACAACCCGGCCCCGGTGGCCGACCAGACGACCACGACCCCGGCCGCCGCGCCCAGGAGGGGCTTGTGGGTGCGGGCGGTGACGAGGACGACGATCACCGTGGCGACCAGGCCCGGCACCCCGGTGGCCAGCACGGCGGGCACGACGATCGCGACCAGCACCGCGCCCGGCACCGCGGCCAGGGCGGCGTCGAGCCGGGGCGAAGCGGGGAGGACCCGGGTCAATACTGGGCCAAGGACCCGGGAGGCGTAGGTGACGAGGGCCATGGCGACGATCGCCAAGTAGGCCGCGGTCCCTTCAATCACCCGCGGGCCTCATCGCGAGCGCCCCGGCCAGGCTGCCCGCGATGCCCCCGGCCAGGATGTACCAGGTGCCACCCAGGACCCGCTGGGCGACGACGGCGACGACCGCCGCCACGGCATACGGGACGAGGTCGCCCCGGCCCCGCGTCACCCCGACCAGCAGGGCCACGAAGAACGCGGTGAAGATGAACCCGATATCCCAGTTCTCCAGACCGCCCAACCGCGACCCGAGGCCGTGCCCCGTGGCGGTGCCCACGATCCAGCCCAGGTAGACGGTGAGACCAGCCCCGATCAGGAACGCGGCGTCACGCTGGTCCCGCCGCCTCGCGACCTCGGTTAATGCCCACGACTCGTCGGTCAGGAAATGCATCGTCACGGCCCGGCGCCAACCGCGCAACGGGCCGAGCCAGGGCTGGAGCGACGCCCCGATCAGGAGGTTGCGCAGGTTTACCACCAGGGTGGTCACGACCAGGCTGACGACCGGCACCTGTGGCGCCCAGAGGTCGAGGGCGATGAACTGGGCCGCCCCGGCGGATACCAGGACGCTCATCAGGATCGCCTGGAGACCGCTCATCCCGACCTCGCGGCTCAGCACCCCGAAGACGACCCCGATCACCAGCGAGCCCGGCAGCAGCGGCAGGGCGGCTTTGGCCCCGGCAAGGATCCCGGTTCGGCTCCAGCGCGTCGCCGTGCCGTGTCCCTCCCCCACCGCGCCCACCGGCATCGCTTTGGGCCCCCCCGGCGCGATGAACGCCGACCCATCCGATGGTGCCGGTGATGACGACCCCCCTACCATGGTCTCCGGGGGTTCGGTCCGCGACCGATTCACCACGACCAACTCGTCCCCGGCCTTCCCCACCCCACTCGTATCGTGCGTTCCCATCCGGCTCCGCTCTGCCCCCTCACCGCTCCCGGCCGCGCGTTCGACCCGGTCTCCCATCATGGACCCATCGTATCCCATCGAACCAGGCGCAACGCGCGATGCGTTTTCGTGGCTCGGTCCATACGGATGAGCAGACTGCCGGCGAACCCGCTCCGCGGCGGCGACCGCACCCATCGACCTGGCCGGCCCGCTTCCCATCCATCCCGTGACGGATGCGGGCGGTACGCCGCGCGGGAGAGACGACCGGGCCGCGCCCCTCACGCTTGGCCCCGGGCGACGGGGTAGACTGGCGCCATGAGACGGCCCGGGCCCCACGGCCCACCGGCCGCGAGGCGTCGGCCGGGCAGTGGACCCGGTGAACTGGCAGGGAGGGACCATCGATGGGTACGGGAAACGTGGTCGGCGGGGCGCCCGAGGGGGTCGAGGTCAACGCGGCGGTGTCGGCCGAGGCCGAGTCGATCTTGACGCCGGAGGCCCTGGCGTTCGTCGCCGGGCTGCACCGCCGGTTCGACCCCCGTCGCCGGGAACTGCTCCGGCAGCGGCCCGAGCGGCACCGGCTGCTGGCCGCCGGCCAGCTCGACCAGGTGATCGCCGTGCCGGCCGCCGGGGAGGACGCCGACGGTGACTGGCGGGTCGCCCCGGCCCCGCCCGACCTGACGGACCGGCGGGTCGAGATCACCGGTCCGGCCGAGCGGAAGATGATGATCAACGCCCTGAACTGCGGCGCCAACGTGTTCATGTGCGACCTGGAAGACGCCCTCTCCCCGACCTGGCAGAACGTCACCGGGGGGCAGGTCAACATCCGTGATGCCGTCCGGCGGACGATCACCTTCGCCAACCCCGACGGCCGCCAGTACACCCTCAATGACACCACGGCGACCCTGGTCGTCCGGCCCCGGGGCTGGCACCTGACCGAGCGGCACGTCACGGTGGACGGCGAGCCGATCTCGGCCAGCCTCTTCGACGCGGGGCTGCACCTGTTCCACAACGGCCGCGAACTGCTGGACCGGGGCAGCGGCCCCTACTTCTACCTGCCCAAGCTGGAGGGCGCCGAGGAGGCCCGTCTCTGGGACGACGTCTTCACCGAGGCCCAGGCACAGCTCGGCATCCCCCACGGCTCGGTCCGGGCCACCGTCCTGATCGAGACGATCCTGGGCGCGCTGGACATGGACGGCATCCTCTACGCCCTGCGCGACCATGCCTCGGGCCTGAACGCCGGCCGCTGGGACTACATCTTCAGCGCGATCAAGGTGTTCCGGGACGACGCGGCCGCGGTGCTGCCGGATCGATCGGCGGTGACGATGACCGTGCCGTTCATGCGAGCCTACTCTCGCTTGCTGGTCCGGACCTGTCACCGCCGCGGCGCCCACGCCATCGGCGGTATGGCCGCCTTCATCCCCACCCGCCACGACGCGGCCGCGAACGAGATCGCCTTCGCCAAGGTGCGGGAGGACAAGGACCGCGAGGCGGGGGACGGCTTCGACGGCACCTGGGTCGCCCACCCCGGCCTGGTCCCGGTCGCGGTCGAATCCTTCGCCGCCGTGCTCGGCGACGCCCCGAACCAGAAGGACCGTCCCTACGACGACATCCGGGTGGCGACGCGGGACCTGGTTGATTTCCAGGTGCCGGGCGGCACGGTCACCGACGCTGGGCTGCGGGCCAACGTCAGCGTGGCGATCCAATACATCGACGCCTGGCTCCAGGGGACCGGCGCGGCGGCAATCAACAACTTGATGGAGGACGCGGCGACCGCCGAGATCTCCCGCGCACAGCTCTGGCAATGGCTGCGGCACGGCTCGACCACCGACGACGGCACCCCGATCACCCCGGAGCGCTACGCCGCGACCCGGGCCGACGAGATGGCCAAGCTGACCGCCAGCGGTGCGACGTCCGCCAAGACGGGCGAGGCGGCCGACATCCTCGATGCGCTGGTGTTGGCCGAGGACTTCGTCCCCTTCCTGACCTTGCCCGCGTACGAGCGGTTGGGGTGAGACGTGAG
>JACCVE010000449.1 GCA_013698285.1 Chloroflexia bacterium
CCCCGGGCCCGTCCTCGCGTTGTCGATTCCCCGATGACCTCAGGACGATGAGGCGACCACTGCCGGGAGCAACGATGCCGCTTCGAGGGCCTCGTCGATCTCTGCGGCCGACGGCTCGATCAGTACCCGATCCCCGATCAGCAAGGTCGGCACGCTACCCCGTCCCGTGATCTCTCGCATGCGGTCCCGTGCCGCGTCATCGACCTCGACATTGAACTCGGTCCATTCCAGGCCGTGGTGGGCTAGGCGGCGACGCGCCCGCGAGACGTCCGGGCAGTACGTGTCTCGGGCATACATGACGATTCTTTGGCCGGTCGTGCTCTCCATGGTGTCTCGCTCCTCATGTCCATGACGGACGCCGATCAGAAGGGCGCCTCGTCGGGTCCGTGGTCTCCGTCCCCGTCATCAGCATCATCGTCCGTGAATGGAAACTGGATGATGCGCGATTGCCGCGCGACCTTCGCCGCTTGGCGAGACAACTCTTCGACCCGCAGTTCGGCGGCATCGATGGTCGCCGTGGCCGCGCTCGCAAGCCCCATGCCGAGTTCATACAAGTCGATCGCGGCGTCCATGGACGTGTTGCCCAGCTCGAGGCGTTCCACGACCGCTTCCAAGGCGGCGACTCGGTCCTCGAATGTGCCCCTGCGCAGGGCATCCTGCCAACGGGCTAGGTCCTCGCTCGCATCGTCGATAGTTCCCATCAGGACCCCTCCGGTCGAGTGTCGCCCGTCGGTTCGGACCGCGCGCAGACCGGGACGCTGCCGTCGCCGAAGGTCAGGAGCAGCGAGCCCGCCCGCCGCGCCCCCATCGCCGTCGTCACCGGTTCCCCGCCGTCTGACACCGCGGCGTAACCCCGTGCCAGCACGTGGCGCGGGTCGAGGAACGTCAGGCCGACCACCGAGCGATCGACGTGGGCCCGTCCTGCCACCACCTGCCCACCGGCGATGCGGCTCAGGCGCTCGAGTAAGGAGCGCTGATTCTCCTGGCAGCGCGAGATGGGGGCGGCCGCATCGATCCGGCGGAACCGGCTCTCGGCCCTGGCGAGCCCGGTACGGTGATGCTCGAGGGATCCGGCCGTCGCGCGACCCAGGCGACGGTGGAGCGCGGAGATGTCCATCGCGATATCGGTCAACGATGGGACGGCCAACTCGGCCGCGGCGGTCGGGGTGGGGGCACGTACGTCGGCCACCCAGTCCGAGATCGACCAGTCCGTCTCGTGCCCCACCGCGCTGATGACGGGCACAGGGCTCGCGAAGATGGCCCGGGCCAATCCCTCGTCGTTGAAGGCCGCCAGGTCCTCCGGAGACCCGCCGCCCCGGGCCACGATGATCACCTCGATGTCGGAGATGTCCTGTAACCGGCGCATCGCGGCGATAACCGACGCGGGCGCCCCGTCGCCCTGGACGAGGGATGGCGAGAGGACCAGCCGGGCGAGGGGATACCGGCGCCCGACCACCTGCTTGATGTCGTGCCAGACCGCACCCTGGGGGGAGGTGGCGACACCGATCACGCGGGGAGCGACGGGCAAGGGACGCTTCCGCGCCGCGTCGAACAGCCCTTCGGCTTCGAGGCGAAGGCGAAGTCGCTCGAACTGGAGGGCCAGTTCACCGGCACCCGCGGGCTGGAACACGTCGGCGTAGAGCTGGATCGTCCCGTCCCGTCCGTAGACCGCGATCCGGCCGTGGGCCACGATGGCGTCGCCGGGCCTCGGGAGGTAGCGTTGTCTCACTGCCGATGGGCGCGGCATCATCACCTTCAGGCTGGTTTCGCGATCCTGGAGAGTGAGGTAGAGGTGGCCAGATGCCGCCGGGAAGACCCGGGACACCTCTCCCTCCACCCAGAGGTCGGCCAGCAGATCGTCGGCTTCCAGCACCTGGGCGACGTAGGACGCGATCAGGCCAACCGGGACGACCGGGCCGCTCACGTCTCCCCTGAGCCGGACGGGGCGATCCTGACCAGGGGAGACCCATACTCGACCGCGCGGCCATTGGCCGCGATCACCTCGATGACCACCCCCGCGACGTCGGAGACGATCTCGTTCATGATCTTCATCGCTTCGATGATCCCGACCGTCTGTCCCGCCTCGACGGTATCGCCGGGGGTCACGAACGGTGGCTCGTTCGGGGTCGGAGAGGTATAGAACGTCCCGATCATCGGGGCGGTGACCAGGTGAGCCACATCTCCAGCCGGGACGACGGGCGCGAAGGCAATGTCTTCGAGGAACGGCGCCGGTACGGTGGATCTCGCGGGGAGCCCCGGGCCGCGCAACCGGATCGACACCCCGGCGAAAGTGAGGTCGAGTTCGGTCACCCCGGTCGTCGCCATCAGCGCGACGAGATCACGGACCGCCGCGACGGCTTCACCGGCGGACACCTCAGCGGTATGCTGGTGATCGCCGGTCCCGTTCGTCGGTTCCCGTCCGTGCGTCCCTTGCGTGTCCATACGACTCCTCGGGCCAGCGCCTTGACTCGCTACTTGACCCGCTCGATGTACTCGCCGCTCCGGGTGTCGATCTTGAGCAGGTCTCCAGAGGAGATGAAGAGCGGCACGGTGACGACCAGCCCGGTCTCCATGGTGGCGGGTTTGGTCCCGCCGGTGGCGGTGTCGCCCTTGAAACCGGGGTCGGTGACGGTGACCGCCAGGTTGACCGATGTGGGCAGCTCCAAATCGATCGGGTCGCCGTTATAGGTCAACAAGTCGACGACATCGTTCTCTCTGAGGAACTTGCCGGTGTCCCCGACGGCCGTCTCGTCTAACGCGATCTGGTCGAACGTCTCGGTGTCCATGAAATTGAAGCTGGACCCGTCTTTGTAGAGATACTGGACATGCTGGCGCTCCAGCCGGACCGAGGTGAATTTGGCCCCCGATTGGACGGTCTGCTGCGTCGTGGACCCGGAGCGCAGGTCGCGGAGGGTCATCCGGACCTGGGCGGAACCGCGACCCTGCTTATTGTGCGCGAAGTCGATCACCTTCAGGAGGCGGCCATCGATGTCCAGCGTCAGGCCCTTCCGCAGGCCCCCGGTATCGATCATGAGCTTCTCATCTCCTCACCGGCGGCCTCGACCGTACCGGTCTCTCACTCGTCACGTCGTCAGACCGCGGCCTTCGGTGCCCCGGTCAACCGCCGCAGCCCATCCGGGCCGACGACCCCGGCGTCCTCGATCCGCACCCCGCCCCAACCGGGGAGGTAGATGCCGGGCTCGATCGTGATCACGTCTCCGATGTCGAGGATATCGGTGGATTGGCTCCCACAGCTTGGCGCCTCGTGGATCTGGAGGCCGATGCCGTGACCCGTGCCATGGGGATAATACTCCCCATACCCGGCCGCGGCGATCACCTCGGCGGCCGCCTCGTGGACGGCAGTGCCAGCGACGCCGGCCCGGGCCGCTGCCCAGGCGGCGTCATGCGCGGCCAACACGATCGGGTAGATGGTCCGGAGGCGTTCGTCAGGATCGCCGATCCACACCGTCCTGGTGAGGTCACCATGATAGCCCCCGAGCATGGCACCCATGTCGATGATGACCGGCTCGCCGGCGGCGATCGGGCGATCGGTCGGGTCGTGATGTGGACGTGCGGCGTGGGGACCGCTGGCGACGATCACGGGGAACGCCGCGCCGTCCCCGCCGGCATCGGTCAGCGCACGCCCGATCGCGGTGGCCACGGTCCGCTCCGTCATCCCGGGCACGATCCCCGGCAGGACGCTCGCCAGGGCCTCATCAGTCATGGCGATGGCACGACTCAAGAGGTCGAGTTCCGCCTCGTCTTTCCGGCGTCGGAGGTCCGACAGCGGTCCGCTGACCGGGATGGTCTCCAGGCCAGGCATGCCGTCTCGCAGTGCCCAGTAGGCTCCCACGGAGAGGGCATCTTCCTCGATCCCGAGGCGAGCGGCCCCTGTTGCCAGGATCGCCGCTGCCAGCGTGGTCGTCCACGGGCGCTGCCACGGCTCGACGGTGACCCCGTTCGCGCTGGCGGCCGCCCACGGTAGATTGGTCGCACCCGTATAG
>JACCVE010000454.1 GCA_013698285.1 Chloroflexia bacterium
CTCGTCGCGACCGATGCCCCCTACGCGTTCCTGTACCACGACCCGGACCGGACCGCCTTCTATAACTACGTGATGGGGTACGTCGCCGTACCGGAGCAGCGGTACTTCGAGAAGGTCTGGCTGGACCAGTAGAGGGGCCGAACGCCGACCGGCGGGGCCGGTGACGAGACGACGACGGACCCGGGGATGGCCGGCCCTCGCGGAGGTGCCATCTCCGGGGACCGCTGACGTTCCCACCTCTCTCCGGGCCCGTCAGCGAAGGGGAACGGAACCGTGACCCAATACATTCTCCGGCGGCTGATCCACTCGGTCTTCATCATCTGGGGATGCGCGACGCTGGTGTTCATCCTGATCCGGCTGATCCCCGGGGACCCGGTGATCCAGATGCTCGGGCCGGAGTACAGCCCGGAGGCGGCCGCGGCGCTGAACCGGAAGCTCGGGCTCGACCAGCCGATCTACATCCAGTACGTGAAATGGTTCGGCAGCGTGCTGCGGGGCGACCTCGGCGGATCGATCTCCAGCGGCGAGTCGGTGATCGGGGCGATCAAATCCGGCCTGCCGAAGACGTTGAGCCTGACCCTCGTCTCGTTCCTGATCGCGACGGTGATCGCGGTCCCGGCCGGCATCCTGGCCGCGCTGAAGCGCAACACGCCGGTGGACTACGCCGTGAGCGTAATCGCCTTCATCGGCGTCAGCATGCCGAGCTTTTGGTTCGGGATCATCCTGATCCTGCTCTTCGCCGTGCGGCTCGGTTGGCTCCCCGCGATTGGGTACGCCTCCCTGACCGAGGACGGGGTCTGGGCATGGTTCTCCCACCTACTGCTGCCGAGCCTGGCGATCGGCGCCGGGTACGCGGCGATCCTGATGCGGTTCATCCGGGCCGGGCTGCTGGAAGTCCTCGGCAGCGACTATATCCGGACGGCGCGGGCCAAGGGGTTAGCCGAGCAGCGCGTCCTGGTCCGTCACGCCCTGCGGAATTCGCTGATCCCGGTGGTGACGATCGCCGGGATCCAACTGGCCCTGCTGCTCAGCGGCGCCGTCGTGATCGAGATCGTCTTTTCGATCCGGGGGCTGGGCCGGATCCTCGTCGGCGCGATCTTCGACAAGGACTACCCGATCGTCCAGGGGGCGATCCTCCTGGTGGCGGTCATCTTCGTGCTCGCCAACCTAGTCGTCGACATCATCTACACCTTCCTCGACCCGAGGATCCACTATGGATAAGCCACTGACAGACGCCCGACCCGAGGCACCGGGCTCCCTCCCCGACCACAACCGGTTGGAGCAACTGGAGGAGGAGCGCCGGGCGACGACGGGGAGCCGCTTTTGGCGGCGGCTCCGGTCGGAGCGTAAGGCGCTCGTCGGCGCGCTCTTCGTCGCCGCCCTGCTCATCGTGGCCATCGTCGGCCCCGTGATCGCCCCGCACGACCCGGACGCCGACGACTTCATGCTGTTCGAGTCGCCGAGCATGGACCACCCGTTCGGGACCGACTCGTTCGGGCGTGACCTGTTCAGCCGCATCATCGTGGGCGCGCGGGTGTCGGTGACGATCGGCTTCGCGGCGGCGGCGGTGGCGATGGTGATCGGCGTCGCCCTGGGACTCCTCGCCGGGTATTACGGCGGGTGGATCGACACCGTCATCTCCCGGTGCATCGACCTGCTCTGGGCCTTCCCCGTCATCATCCTCACGGTCGGGTTGGTGGCCGTGTTCGGGGCAGGCGCCAGGAATGTGGTGATCGCCATCGCGATCGCCTACATCGACGACTTCGCCCGCGTCGTGCGGGCGAAGGTGCTCAGCCTGCGGGAGGAGGACTATACGCTGGCGGCCCGCGCGGTTGGCGCGTCGGACCGGCGGATCATGTTCCGGCACATCCTGCCGAATTCGGCGGCGCCGATCATCGTCCAGGCAACGTTCGCGGTCGGCCTCGGCATCCTGGCCGAATCGGGCCTGTCGTTCCTCGGCCTGGGCGTCAATCCGACGACGGCGACGTGGGGCTTGTCGCTCAACGAGGGGCGGGACTTCGTCCGCCAGGCATGGTGGATCAGCGTCTTCCCCGGCCTGGCGATCGTGTTCACTGTCCTGGCGCTGAACCTCTTCGGCGACGGCCTGCGCGACGCGCTCGATGTGCGGAGCGTCGGGGAGGTCTAGCCCGGACCCGCTGCCCCAGTGTCAACCGGACAGCTTCGCCCGGATCGACGGCCGGGCCGGTAGGTGCCTGATCGAGACCGCTCGCCCGTCCATACCTCTTCCGTGTCGCCCGCGCCGCTGCACCGCACGCCCTCCGTCGCAGAACTGGCCCGGTACGTCATTCCCCGGGCCTACTCGCTCGCCCGCCGCCCCGACCACTGGCTCCGCACGATCGGGTCGCCATCGCCCTACTCGACCAGCACGTCCGCCAGGACGACCGAGAGCGGGTCTGCGCTTGCCCGCAACGCCGCCGTGACGTAGCCGTTGAGCCTGGCATCGAAGGCGGTCAGGGCGGCGAGGCCGGCGGCGTCGAGGGAGCCGACCAGGAGGTCGCGGGCGACCGCGGGGGCGGGGTCCTCCGGCTCGTCGTCGACCGCGACCCACGCCTCACGCGGGCCCGGCCAGCCGTCGAGGTGGAGGGTCCAGGCGTCCGCGGTCAGGTCCAGGCCGCCCTCGCCATCGGTGATCAGGGAGAGGTCTCCGGCGGCGATGGCGGCGGCAAAGGCGTCCAGGGCCGCCGCCTCGACGGCCTCGAACGCCGCCCCCTGGTCGGTGTCGGCATGCGGGCCAGCGGGCGGCCCGTCGCCTGGTCCGTCGGGTGACGCAGACGTGGTGGTGGTGTCATCCCGATCAGCCATTGCCGTCAGGTCCCACGGGAGCCGGGGGCGATGCCGCGCACCCGGGTCTCGGCCATGTAGACGGAGGTGTGGGCGGTGACGAAGATGGTGGAGAAGCCGGGGTCGCCGAAGCAGATGTTGGCGGTGACCTCCGGGAGCGCCAGCACCCCGAGGACCGTGCCGTCCGGCGCGATGACCCAGATGCCGCCGGCGCCGGTGGTCCAGAGGCGGCCGTCCTCATCGACCTTCATCCCGTCCGGTCCGCCCGGGCGCGGGTCGCCCCGCATGTCGACGAACAGGTCGCCACCGCGCAGCCCGCCGTCCGGGCGGAGGGTGAAGCGGCGGATGACCTGCTCCTCCGAGTCGCCGACGTAGAGGACCCGTTCGTCGGGTGAGAGGGCCAGGCCGTTGGGCTGGGAGAAGGAACGGTCCAGTGGGGTCAGCGAGCCGTTCAGGTCCAGCCGGTAGACGCCCCGGAAGGACATCTCGCCGGTGATGCCGGCGTCACGCAGGCCGTAGGTCGGGTCAGTGAAGAAGATCGCGCCGGAGGAGTGGACCACGGCGTCGTTGGGACTGTTGAGGCGGTGTCCCTCGTGGTGGGTGGCGACGGGCGTCACCGCTTGGTCTGGCGCCCGCCCGGGGTCGTACGGTGCCGCCGATACCTGGCGGCCGGAGTGCTCGCAGGCCAGCAGGCGCCCCGCGCGGTCCAGTGTCAGGCCGTTGCTGTTGCGACTCGGCGCCCGGTAGACCTCCGCCTCGCCGGTGCCCGAGCCGGGCCGCCAGCGGTAGATGCGGTCGTTGGGGATGTCGCTGAACAGCAGGCAGTCGTCGGCGGCGACCCAGACCGGCCCCTCGGTGAAGGTGAAGCCGTCGCAGCAGACGGTCACCTCGGCCCCGGCCAGCAGGGCGCTCAGCCCGGCATCGTCCTCGATCGGCATCGTCGTCACGTCCTCCCCTACCGCCCGGGTGGTATGGTCCGTATGGTGGGTATCTTCGCACGGCAGGCCCGAGCACGCGGCGTCGCACGGCGAGCCGGGACCGACGGGGCGGCGAGATGCCGCGAGGGGAGACACGGATGATCTTGACGACGACGAGCCACCTGGATGGGCGGCCGATCCAACGGTACCTGGGCCTGGTCAGCGGCGAGGCGATCCTGGGGGCCAACGTCTTCCGCGATGTGCTGGCCGGGGTACGGGACGTGATCGGGGGCCGCTCTGGGTCCTATGAGAAGGAGCTGCGGCGGGCGAAGGAGCTCGCGGTCCAGGAGATGAGCGAGCAGGCCGCCGCCGCCGGGGCCAACGCGATCATCGGCATCGACCTCGACTACGAGTCGCTGGGCGCCAACGGCTCGATGCTGATGGTCACCGCCAGCGGCACCGCCGTCTACTGCGAGGGGCTGACGAACGTCTGATCCGGAATCCGG
>JACCVE010000459.1 GCA_013698285.1 Chloroflexia bacterium
GGATCGGACGCGGCTGGGACCCCAATCGTCTGTGCCGTTGCCCCGGTCTCGGATGTTCTCCGCCGCCCCGTCGAAGGGCCGCATCGCATCACGCAGCGGGCCGATCGCCTCCCGCCAGTCGCTGTACTGGCGCGCACGCTCGGTCACCGCCAGGATCGCCGCCCGGGTGCCGTCGTGTGCGAGTTCGACGCCCACCCCGACGATGGAATCGACCGTCGCGTCCGGCTTGAATGCCTCGGCCACGCAGGCCGCGACGACACCTGCGGCTTCGAGGCCGTAGCTCCACTGGTGGGCGCCGAAGATCTCGATCGCCTCCCGGTAGGCCGCGCGGGGGTCACCGGCATGGACGATCCCGACCGGGGCGGCGTACATGGCGGCACCGCAGTTGACCATATTCCCGTGACCACCCAGCCGCGGGTCGCAGTTGGCCAAGCGCAGGCGCATCAGGAGCCACTTCTCGGGATAGAAGAGCCGCTCGATCAGCGGCATCTCCCGACCGTGCTCCGGCACCCATCGCGTCTCGTCGGCGATGCGGGGGACGATGGCGCGGGCGAAGTCGAACACGTCCAGTTCGTCGTCGGCGTCGATGTAGATCTGGCTGAGGATCATCGTCATGTGGGTGTCGTCGCTGAACCGCCCGTCGCCCTTGCCGATCTCCGACGGACCGGTCCACGGCTCAACGTAGTCGGTGATCCACCCGTACCGGTCCCGGACGACGTTCGGCTCTTTGCCTTCCGCTGGCGAGCCGAGGGCATCCCCGACCGCACCACCGTAGAGCGCGCCCCGCACCTTGCGCTCTAACCCACTCCGGCCCATGCCTTCTCCCCCCATCGTGTGCCGGGCGATCGCTCCTGGCCCGTCGGCCCGCGTGTCTACCCCTTCATCCCCCCTTGGGTCATCCCCTCGATGAACCGTCGCTGGAAGATCAGGAAGATCACGATGATCGGGACGATCATCATCACCGACGCCGCGCTCGTCAGGCTCCAGTCGCGACTGAACCGGGTCGCGAAGTTCTGATAGCTGGTGACCACCGTGAATTTGCTCTCGTCCTGGAGGAACACGGTCGCCAAGAGGAACTCGTTCCAGACCGACAGCGCCACAACCAGGCCGACGGTCAGGAACCCCGGCCAGGAGAGTGGCACGACGATCTTGGCGAAGATCTGCCATTCCCCGGCACCGTCGACCCTGGCCGCGTCCTCGAAGTCGCGCGGGAGTTGGACCATGTAGGAGCGGAGCAGGAAGATTGCCAGTGGGGCGTTGAGGGCGATGTAGATCAGGATCAGGCCGTGGAAGCTGTTCAGGAGGCCAAGTTCCCGCCAGAGGACGAAGAGCGGCACCAGGAATAGGTGGATCGGCAGGCTGGAGACCACGAGCAGGAACAGCATCAGTGCCCCTGCCCCAGGCAGATCCAGTTTGGCAAGGCTATAGGCCGCCATCCCGCCGAGCAGCAGCACCCCGATGACGGTGCCCGCCACCAGGAGTCCGCTGTTGACCATCGTCGTCGAGAAGTTCCCGACGTCCCAGGCCCGCGAGTAGTTCGACCAGACCAGACCCCGGGGTAACCCGAGCGGGTTGTCACCGATCTCGGTCCGGCTCTTCAGCGAGTTGAAGGCCATGATGGCCAGCGGCCCGATCGAGAAGATCAATAGCAGGATCAGGATCACGTAGTTTGGGGCGAGGCTCATGCCGCGTCCCCCCCGGACCAGGCGATTCAAATCTCCCATCCTCTCCGGCGCAGCACCACGAAGACGGAGATCACCGCGCCGACGAACACGCTCATCGTCATGCCGATCGCCGCGGCGTATCCGGCCTCGAAGTTCTGGAAGGCGTTTTTGAAGACGAGGATCGAGAGCACCTCGGAAGCACCCGCCGGGCCGCCCTGCGTCGTGATCCAGATGAAGTCGAAGGTCAGGAACGACCAGATGCTGGTCATCAGGACCATGAAGACGAGGACCGGCCGGATCCCCGGGATCGTCACGTCCTTGAACTCCTGCCAGCGGTTCGCCCCGTCGAGGCGGGCCGCCTCGTAGAGGTCCGGCGGGATGTTCTGCATCCCCGCGAGGAACAGCACCATCAGGAAACCCCACCAGTGCCAGTTATCGATGAAGGCGATCGTCGGTAGGACGGTCGACTCCCGCCCCAGGAAGGCGATGTCCATCCCCGGCACGCCGCGGTCGTTGAGCCAGCCAACGATCCCCCGGTCGGGGTGGATCAGGGATGTCCAGAGGTGGGCCACGATCACGCTCGGCAACACGTAGGGGATGAAGAGCGACATGCGAAAGAAGAGCGCCCCGCGGGTGATCGGCGCCAGCAGGCTGGCCGCGATCAACCCCATGGCGGTCGGCACCGTCAGGAACATCGCCAGCC
>JACCVE010000466.1 GCA_013698285.1 Chloroflexia bacterium
GGACCCGGCTCAGCTTCGAGTCGGCGATGCTGCGCCTCGGCGGTCAGGTGATCTCGACCGAGAACGCCCGCGAATTCTCATCGGCGATCAAGGGCGAGTCGGTCGAGGACACGATCCGGATCGTCAATGGCTATGCCGATGCGATCGTGATCCGCCACCACGAGCAGGGGGCCGCGGCCCGCGCCGCCGCCGTCTCCGAGGTCCCCGTCATCAACGGCGGCGACGGTCCCGGCGAGCACCCGACCCAGGCCCTCCTCGACCTCTACACGATCCGGCACGAGCTTGGCCGCCTCGATGGCCTCCGCGTCGCCCTGGTTGGCGACCTCCGGTTCGGACGGGCCGCTCGTTCGCTGGCCCGTCTCTTCCGGACCACGGAGGGGACCGAATTGGTCTTCGTCTCGCCCCCGGCCGTGCCGATGGGCGAAGACGTGCGCGACGCGCTGGACCAGGCGGGCGTCCGCTGGCGGGAGGAGAGCGACCTCTACTCCGTCCTGCCGGAGGTCGACGTGGTCTACCAGACCCGCATCCAGCGGGAGCGCTTTGCCACCGCCGAGGAGTACGACGCATCCCGCGGCGTCTACGTGATCGACGCCCCGGCGATGCGCCGCCTCTCCCCGGATGCGATCGTCCTCCACCCCCTGCCCCGCGTCGACGAGATCACTTCCGACGTCGATTCCGACCCCCGCGCCGCCTACTTCCGCCAGGCCCACAACGGCGTCTTCGTCCGTATGGCCCTGCTGACGACGCTGCTGAATCGGGCCTGACCCGTTGCCCGGCACGGCAGTCGTCGGACGAGCGCGAGCGGCGTGAAAGCCCGTCACCGACGCGGTATGAACGAGTGGACCTAACAAGAGTTTGGACGGACCTCGATGGATAGAGGGACGGTTATGTCGAGGATCGTCTCGACGCACGACGGTGCCATCCAATGGGCGACCTTGCTGGGAGAGATGTCATGGATCGAGGCGACGAGGTGTTCGTGGAACGCCACGGCGCGCCAGAGGCAGTCCTGATGCCCGTCGCGGCCTACGATGAGTTGCGGCGATGACGTGACCTGCAGCGCCGTTCTGACACATTGGACGAACTGGTCCTCCTCGAGGAGAGCATCACTGCCCATAACCGAGGCCGGATGGAAGACGAGGCGGAGGACATTGCCTTTGCCGATCACCTCTCGCACGAACTCATCGATGACATGACCGAGCGCGGCGATCTCTCGTTCGAGCGCGACCGGAGATAATCACCGCCGTGCGGCTCCCGCTTGATACGAACGTCCTGATCAGCTTTCTCCGGTCCAAGCGCCCGGGTGAATCCGCGGTCGGCGCGGTGCCGCGAGCCGCGATCGTGGGCCGCTGCTCTTTACTCTATGTGGAGGAAGTCGTCAGCGAACTTGAGCGAACGTTACATGAACGTCCCGATCTCGCCGGTCGCATCGACCATCGCGATACGACCCGGCTCATCGCCTACCTACGGGCGCGATCCATTCAGATCGAGCGAGTTCCCCCTCCATACGAAGAGATCGGACGGGACCGGAAGGACGACTTCTTCTTAGCCCATGCCGCCTCCGCGTCAGCCGACTTCATCGTCACCTCTGACAAAGACCACCTCGACCTCGAAGATGCCAAGGGAATCCGCATGGTATCCCGCCGGCAATCCTGGAACTCCCGCGGAATGACGTTCTTCCATGACGGGTTCTGCTCGCCGGCTTTACGACGACCGGAGAAACCACGCGCATCCGCACTCTCCAGCGTGGCACACATATCACACTGTCTCCTCCCCCGCGTCTACCGTCTCCGGCCCCTGGCGTCTTCTCGTCCGGATCCGGCGCCACATCGCAGCCTCGACGGTCCGGCCGTGCAAGACGCTCCAGGCGCCGAGGGTCATCAGCAAGAGACCGACGGCCGTCAGGACCTGGACGACGCCGAAGAGGTCGGCGAAGGCGGCGGCGAAGAAGATCGGCACGAACGAGACGGTGTTCGAGATGGTGAAGAAGGTCGCGTAGACCCGGGCCCGGATGTTCTCGTGCGAGCGCTCTTGCAACACCGTCTGGGCCGGGACCAGGATGAACGCGTTGCAGATGCCGAGGGTCGCGGTCAGGCACCCGACCACCACCACCTCGAACACCACCGGCACATCGCCGCCCGGCCAGGACAGCGAGAGGGCCTCCCGGCTGAGCGCGGTGAGGAGGATCATCAGCCCGGCGACCAGCATCGACCAATTGATCAGGGTCGCCCGCTCGACCCGGGCCGAGACCCGGCCGACGATCAGGACGCCCACCAGCACCCCGACCCCCGCCGGGGCGACGACATAGCCGATGTCCTCCTTCGGCAACCCGACCACCCCGGTCACGAACTCCGGACCCAGGGCGGCGACCATCAAGAAGGTCGTCGCCGCCAGGGTCAGGTGGCCGATCGCCCGCATCAACATGGTGTCCTGGAGGATGTAGACGAGCCCTTCCTTGATATCCTCCCAGAGCCGGGCGACGGGGTGGACCACCGTCCCGCCCGCCGGTCCCACGACCGCCATCGCACCGGCCCCGTTCGTGGACTTCGGCAACGTCATCACCAGGGCGGCGCAGCCCAGGAACACGACGACGGTGAACGCCAGCACCGCGTCGAGGCCGAAGATCTTGACCAGGATCGGGCCGACCGTCGCGAAGCCGAGCAGTTGGGCCGCCGTGAAGGTCAGGTTGAACAGGGCGTTCGCGCTCATCAGTTGAGCGCGGGGGACCAGGGACGGGATCGTGGCGCCCTGGGCCGGGGCGAAGAATTGACCGGCGATGCCGAAGAGGAACGTGCCGACGTAGTGGGCCAGCAGGATCGTCTCGACTTGCCACTCGGGGCGGATGAAGAGGAGGGACAGGACGGCCACCCCCCGGGCGACATTGACGACCGCCATCAGGTGGCGCCGGTTGACCCGGTCGGCCACGACGCCGGCGATCGGCCCGAACAGGACCGACGGCAGCGAGAACGCCAGGATCACCAGGCTGATCGCCGTGTTGGCCTGGCCGAGGCCATGGATCTCGACGATCTCGCGCACGCGCAACAGCAGCGCGAAGTTGATCATGTTGTTGGCGGTCTGGGAGATCGCCTGGGCGATCCAGAGCCGGAGGAAGGCCCCGTTGCGGAGGACGGCCGCGAACGAATTGGGCGGGGGGGCGGTGATGATCGTCGGCAGGGGCTCGGCCTCGGGCAACGGGCCCCGGTCACCCCGCGCCAACCCGAGGATATCGTCGTCGGGTCCCGGACCGTCCGGTGCGACGTTCCCCCCGGGGTCTCCCACCGGTCTCGTCATCCCGGCGCCGGACCATCACCGGGGACTGGTCCGGCCAGGACCGCTGGTCCGGAGACGCTCGTCTCCTCGCCGCCCGTCCCTGAACCCGAGTCAGGGACGGGCGTTTCCGTCCACTCCGGCCCACGGCTGACGAACGCCTTCAAACGCCGCTCCAGGTCGCGCCTGGTCAACAGAACCTTGTGCTGGCAGCCGAGGCATCGCAGGCCGATGTCCGCCCCGAGCCGGACCACCGTCCACTCAAACGACCCGCAGGGGTGTGGCTTGCGCAGGCGAACGACGTCGCCGAGGAAGAATGGGGTCGGTCCTGCTGCCATGGGCTCCTATCCACGGGGAACGGGGAACGAGCCGGCCCGTCAACGACCGGCCTCGACCACTACATGCCGGGGATCTTGATCCCACCGGTCAACGCCGACATCTTCTCCTCGGAGATCGCCTCGGCCTTCGTCATCGCGTCCTGGATGGCGGCCGTGATCAGGTCCTCGAGCAGCTCGACATCTTCGGGGTCCACGGCGCTGGGGTCGATCTTGATCTGGTGAAAGGCCTTGGACCCGGTAACCGTCGCCGTGACGACGCCGCCCCCGGCGGTGCCCTCGACCATCGTCGCGGCCAGCTCGTCTTGGATCTTGGCCAGCCGGTTCTGCATCTGCTGAATCGCCTTCATGTTCGGCATGCCCATCGGGGTGCTCCTGTCCTGTCCTCGCCTCGCGGCGCGATGCCGGGCTCGTCCCCGGCGACCAGATCGTCGTGGTCCGCCGCAATAGTACCGTGCCGCCCGCGGCGCCTACACCGCCGCCGCGGCCTCGCGCCGCGTCGCCGCCCGGCGGACCATCTCCCGGGCACTCTCCCGCGCCGCCGCCGAGACGGGGAGGCCGTCGAGCATGGCGGCCAGCTCCTCGATCCGGTCCGCTTCCCCGATCTCGTCCACCCGGGAGATGACGCGGCCGTCCCGCTCGGCCTTGGCGATCCGGAAATGGCTGCCGGCGAAGGCGGCGATCTGCGGCAGGTGGGTGATGACGAGGACCTGGTGCCCGGCACTGAGATCGTAGAGCTTCTCGCCGACGACCTGGCCCGACCGGCCGCCGACGCCGACATCGACCTCGTCGAAGACCAGCGTCGGCGTCGCATCGACCTCGGAGAGGATCGACTTCATCGCCAGCATCAGCCGGGCCGTCTCGCCGCCGGAGGCGACCTTGGCGAGCGGCTTCAGAGCCTCGCCCCGGTTCGGCGCGATCAGGAACTCGACCCGGTCCGCCCCGGTCTCGTTGACCGTGACTCGCCGCACCTGCCCCTCGCCGTCTCGAAACGGGACGCCAGCCGGGTCGTCCACGAGCGCCATCCCGACCTCGAACCGGGCCGAGCCCATCCGCAGGTCGGCGATGGTCCCCTCCACGGCCGTCGCCAAGCGCTTCCCGGCCTCGGCCCGCTGGCGGGAGAGCGCCGAGGCGCGTTCCCCGACCGCGACGGCGAGGGCCGCTTCTCGCTGGCGCAGCGCGACGATCGTGCCCTGGCCGCCGGTCATCTCCTCCAACTCGGCGGTGGCGTCCTCGCCGTGGGCGATGATCTCCTCGATCGAGCCGCCGTACTTCCGCTTCAGGGTCCTGAGCAGGTCGAGCCGGTCCTCGACCGTCGCCAGGCGGGCCGGGTCATGCTCGACGGTATCGCGATAGTCCCGCACCTCGACCGAGATGTCTTCGACCAGGAACAACGCCTCCCGCAGCCGCTCGGCCAGGCGGGACAGGGAGGGATCGACGGCGGCGATCCCGTCCAGCGTCCCACTCGCTCCGCGAAGGGCCGGCAGCGCCCCCCCCGGCTGGTCAAAGCTGTCATCTTCGCCGATGAGGTCAGCATGGACCGCGACGGCGTCGCCGGTCAGGCGTTCGGCGTTCGCCAGCCTGGCCCGCTCCCCCTCCAGCCCGGCGTCCTCGCCGGGCGTCAGACCCGCCTCGTCGATCTCCGCGATCTGGAACCGGAGCAGGTCCACCCGCTGCTCCCGATCGCGGGACGACCGCTCGATCTGGCCGATCTGGCGCCGGGTCGCCATCAACTCCCGTACCGCGCCAGACAGATCATGCCGGGTCTCGATGAGGCCGGCATAGCGGTCGAGCATATCGAGCTGAGCATCGGGCCGCAGCAGTGAGAGATGATCGCTCTGACCATGGACATCGACCAGGAAGGCACCGATCCGGCCGAGGGCCCCGGCCGTCGTGGTGGCACCGTTGATCCGGGCCAGGCTCCGTCCCCCGGCCTGGATCTCCCGGGCCAGGATGAGGACCCCCTCGTCGAGGTCGATGCCGAGTTCGTCCGCCAGTTCCCGGAAGCCTGGCCGGTGACGGACCACGTCCAGGTCAAACACGGCTTCGACCCGGGCCGCCTTTGCCCCGGTCCGAACGACATCGGGCCCGATCCGGTCCCCGAGCACGGCGCCGAGCGCGTCGATCAGGATGGATTTACCCGCCCCGGTCTCGCCGGTCAACGCATTGAAGCCGGGCTCGAGCCGCAGCCGGATCTCGTCGATGATGGCGAAATCACGGATACCGAGTTCCAGGAGCATCCCGCTACCTACCTCGCACCGGGGCGTGTCCTCGTCTGCCGACCATAGTGTAGGCCGGTGCCTCCCGTGGGCACGAACGGCGAGCGCGGGTGGATACGGTGGGCGCCCTGGTCCGCCGGGCCGGACGAGATGTCCGTTCCTGCACGGTCGATCCATCGGGAGCCGCGACACAGAGTCTGGATCACCGCCGGGGCGGCATCGCCGGGCGCTCGTTCTCCCCCTCCGGTCGGATGGAGATCACCATCCCGGCCCGCTGCAGCGAGGCCTTGTAGTACCAGGGGGCGGCCAGCGAAACGTAGATGCGGCCGCCGAGGCCATCGATCAGTCCTTGGGGGATGGCACCGGCGCCGAATCGGGCCCCGGCCAGGGCCCCGGCGATCGCGCCGACCGTGTCCGACGCCCCGCCCGCCCGCACCGCCGGGAACACGGCCTCCTCGAACGACCCCGCCATGGACGCGAAATGGATCGCCGCCGGGACGCTCATGGTCGCGATCCCTCCGGTCCCCGTGCCGGAGTCGCTCATCATCTCTGCCGGTCCTGCCCCCAGCCGGTCGGCCAGTTCCCCCACGCCGAGGAAGGCCGCCGACGCGGCCGCCCACTGGCCGGGCGACACGTCTCGTCGGGCCGCCAGCGAGACCGCGTAGGCCACGGCGGTCGTCGCCGCGATCGCGGCCGGGCTGCCGTGGGTCAGCCTGGTCACCGTCTCGGCCGATGCCCGCAACCAGACCTCATCAAACGGGCCGACGGCGGCCATCAACCCGATCGGGATGCCGCGCGACGCGACATCCCCGGTGGCGGGCCCATCGTCGTCATAGGGCACCAGGGGGTCGATACGATCCCCGGCAGCGTCGAGGACCCGGCGCGTTTCTTCGGAGAGCCAGCGTCGCGACGCCCCGGCGGCCAGATAGCCCATCCGGGCCCCGATCAGATCAGGGTCGACCGCACCCCGGTTGGTCGTCAGGGCCTCGACGATGCAGAGGGCGACCTCGGTCTCGTCCGTGAATTCACCCGCCTCGGCGACGACCTCTCTCTCGTCCTCCCAGGGCAGGTAGCCATCCACCTCGCCGTACCGGTCCGAGATCCCCGCCGCCGAGAGGCCGACGAGCGGCATCCCGAGGGCATCCCCGATCGCCATGCCCAAGAACCCGCCGAGGACTTCGCTCTCGGTGGCCCCGGACCGCCGCCGCGGTGCCTCCGCATCCCGCGTCGCCATCACCCTCTCCTCCAGCGTACCCGCACGGTGCCCGACCACGTCCAAGCCCGTGCGCTCGTTGCCACGCCATCGCGCCCGGGCACAACGGCCGTCGCCATTCGACGATGTCGGTGCCCCGTCTGACGAGGGTCGTCGCAATTGACGCACCCCCGTCCCTCCCATAGACTCCCTAACATCATGGGTCGATCATGACCAGACAGGAGCGATCACGTGCCAGAGTCGAACGGGGATGAGCGCCCCACAACCTCACCACGCGGGAGGCACACCGGTGGGTTCGCGACCCGGGCCGTCCATGCCGGGGAACGGGCACCCAAGCCAGACTTCACCCCGACCGTCACCCCGATCCATCCGGCCTCCTCATTCTTCTATGATGACACTGAGACCCTGGACGCGGTCTTCGCCAACGAGCGGTCCGGCTACGTCTATACCCGCTATGGCAACCCGACCATCCGGGCCCTGGAGACCGCGGTCGCCAGCCTGGAGGGGACCGCGGACGCCGTCGCCTATTCGTCGGGAATGGCGGCGATCCACGCCGCGATCCTGCTCGATGTCCGGGCCGGAGACCGCGTCGTGGCGGCCCGGGACGTCTACGGTGCGACCTACGCGATCCTGACCAAACTCTTCGCCAATCTGGGCGTCGAAACGGTCTTCGTCGATATCACCGACCTCGATGCCGTGAGGCAGACGGTCGAGCGGGTCCGGCCATCACTGGTCTGCTGCGAGACGGTGTCGAACCCGCTGCTACGGGTCGCCGACATCCCGGCCCTGGCGGGGATCGCCCACGCCTCCGGGGCCAGGTTGATGGTCGACAACACGTTCGCCACCCCCTACCTCGTCCGGCCGGCCAGCCACGGCGCCGACACGGTGGTCCACTCGGGGACCAAGTACCTCGGGGGCCACGGCGATGCGACCGCCGGCCTGATCGCGGCCGACGCGGAGCGGTGCCTGGCCCTTCGGGAGCAGGCCAAGCTCACCGGGCCGACCCTGGGACCCTTCGAGGCCTGGCTGACCCTGCGGGGCATCAAGACCCTCCCACTCCGCGTCGCCCGCCAGAGCGAGTCGGCGGCCCGGGTCGCCCGCTGGCTCGCCGGTCACCCCGATGTCGAGGCCGTCTATTACCCGGGTCTGGCCGACCTCGGCCCCGCCGCCGCGATCTTCGAGCGACCGGCCCACGGGGGGATGGTCTCGTTCGACCTGCGTGGCGCCGGCCGGGAGCAGGTCTTCCGGTTCATGGCGGCGCTCGACCTCTGCATGCCCGCCACTACCCTCGGCGACGTCTATAGCCTAGTCCTCTATCCGGCGATGAGTTCCCACCGCGCCCTGACGTCCGAGCAACGGGCCGGGATCGGGATCGGCGACGGCCTGGTGCGCCTCTCGGTCGGGATCGAGGATGTCGAGGATATCACCGCCGACCTCGACGCCGCGATGGCGGTCGGGCTCGGCCGGTCCGGCGCCCCCACCGCGACGCATGATTCCCCGCTCGCCAGCCGTCTCTAGAGCCCAGTCGGGCAACCAGGACTCACCACGCCGAACGTCACCGCGCGTCACCAGGACAAGGGGCATCGAATGACGACCACGCTGGAACCGGGGACCCGCCCCAAGACCACGACCTCGTCGATGGACGACCGGGAGAAGCTTGCTCACCTGCGGTCGCAACTACCGGCGGTCGACCAGACCGGCTACTTCAATGCCGGCACCAACGGTCCCCTGCCCCAATGCGCCCTCGACGTCATGATCGACGCGGCCCGGCGGGAGTGCGACGCCGGCCGCATCATCCCGGGCGTCTACGAGGGTGGGTGGAAGCGCAACCAGCGCATCCGGGTGCTGCTGGGTGACATGCTCGGGGCCGACCCCTCCGAGATCGCCCTGACCCACAGCACGTCCGAGG
>JACCVE010000504.1 GCA_013698285.1 Chloroflexia bacterium
CTCACGGGGCGCCTCATAGCGGCCTGATCGTGAGGAATCCAGGTGACGAACGAGGAGACGCGCTGGGGATCACTTCCCGGCGCGTTTCCGTTTTCTTGCCTGACCATCGGCGGCCGCATCGGCGAGGGCGCGGAGTGCGGCTCACGAGGCGGTCGTGGGTCAGACCGGCGGTGGGTCTACCGGGTCTCGCGGGGGTCGAGGGCGTCGCGGAGGCCGTCGCCGATGAAGGTGAACGAGAGGGTGATCAGGGCCACGGCGATGCTGGGGGCGATCAGCATCCAGGACTGCGACTGGTACGACTTGGAGCCATCCTGGATCATCTGGCCCCAACTGGAGGGGAACGGTGAGCTGAGGTTGACGTCGGGCCGGAGGCCGATGCCGAGGTAGGTCAGGACCGCCTCGGAGATGATCGCGCCGGGGACGATGAAGGCCGCCGCGACGATGATCGGACCCATCGCGTTGGGGAGGACGTGCTTGAGGATCATCTGCTTCCGGCTCGCCCCGATCGACTGGGCCGCCTCGACGAACTCCTTCTCCTTCAGGGTCAGGGTCTCTCCCCGGACCAGGCGGGCGACTCCCGTCCAGTTGATGATCGAGAGGGTCACGAAGAGGAGGAGGAGGCCGTTCAGAATGCCACCGAAAGCGGTGTCACCAAACGAGATCTGCATGATGATGAAGAAGAGCAGGGCGGGGAAGGCGTAGACGACATCGGTGATCCTCATCAAGAGATTGTCGAGTCTTCCCCCGGCGAACCCCGCTGTCAGGCCGAGCGGGACGCCGATCAGCAGGATCACGATCATCGGGATGAATCCCACGACCAGCGAGATGCGCGAGCCGTACACCAGGCGGCTGAAGACATCGCGGCCGATCGAGTCGGTGCCGAGGGGGTACTCCCAGGTGCCGGATTTCTCCGGGTTGTCGTGCTCGATCCAAGCCGCCTGGCGGTAGGCCCCCGCCTCGCGGATGTTTGACTGGACCGGGTTATGGGGGGCGATCAGGGGCGCGAAGAGGGCGACTAGGGTCAAGAACGTGAGGTACGTGAGCCCGGCCATTGCCATCTTGTTGCGGCGCAGCCGCCGCCAGGCATCGCGCCAGAGGCCGGTCGAGGGCCGCCGCTCGGCGCGGGACAGACCATCGCTGATGGGGACCGCGGCGCCGGTCGGGGAGGGTGAAGTGACGACCGACATGGTGACGGTACTCCTAGCGCCGGAGGCGGATGCGAGGGTCGATCAGGCCGTAGCTGAGGTCGACAGTGACATTGGCGAAGGCGATGATCGCCGCGTAGAAGATGGCGGTCCCCATGATCATCGAATAGTCGCGATTGCCGATCGAATCGACGAACTCCCTGCCGAGTCCGGGCGCCCCGAAGATGGTCTCGATGATGATCGAGCCGGTCACCAAGTCGGCCGCCGCCGGGCCGAGGATGGTGATGATCGGGATCAGGGCGTTGCGCAGCATGTGCCGGGTGATGACGGGAGTATTGGCCAGGCCCTTGGCCCGGGCGGTCCGGACGAAGTCCTGACGCTTGATCTCCAACATGCTGGCCCGGGTCAGTCGGGCGATGTAGGCGGTGGTGCCGAGTCCCAGCACGATGCCGGGGAGGATGTAGGCGGGACCGAGGCCGTTCCACTCGTCCGGTCGCCGGATCGGTGAAACGTCGAGGACTTGACTCATGAAGATTAATAAGAGGAGCCCGCTGACGAAGGTCGGCACCGAGACGCCGATGGTGGAGAAGAACAGGCAGACGTAGTCGACCCAGGTGTTCTGGCGCAGGGCGGCGATGATCCCCAGCGGCAGGCCGGTGACGATCGCGAAGATGATGCCGACCAGGCCGATCTTGGCCGAGGTGGGGAACTTGTCCGCGATCACGCTCTGGACGCTGTCGGCACCCTTGGACGCGTAGGAGGGCCCGAGGTCGAACTGGAAGACGCCGAACATGTAGTTGAAGAATTGGCTGTCAAAGAACTCCCGGCCCAGCGTCAGCGGATTAGCGACGCCCTCGTCCCGGGCGTCGCCGACCGCATCCGGGTTGACCCACAGCGGCTTGTCGAGGCCGAACTTGGCATTGAGTTGACGCACCGTCGAGCGGGGCAACGGCTTATCGAGGTCCCACGGGCCGCCCGGGGCGCGATACATCAGGAAGAACGTGACCGCGGCCACGGTCACGACCACCGGGATGATCCAGAAGACGCGGCGGAAGAAGAATGCGGCCATAGGA
>JACCVE010000559.1 GCA_013698285.1 Chloroflexia bacterium
CCAGACATCCGTGATACCGAGCAGGAACGCCAGCCAGAGCCCCAGGACGGCCATCGCACATAGCCACAAGGTCGAGCCACGCCGGGACCAGGCTGGCCGCCCCGCCGAGCCGTCATTCACGCCGGCCGGGACCGGAGCCGGAATCACATCTCCCCCCGGGATACGGCCGCTCACGATGTCCGGTGCGTAAGGACAACCGGTTCTTGGTCGGCCCGCGCGCCGGGCACCGGATCGCCGTGCATTGGAGAGGTGATTCCCGGGGCGGCGACCTCCGGGGCGGCGACCTCCGGGGCGGGCTGCAGCGCGTACCAGAGTGCCCAGGCGGCCAACACGAGGAAACCGGCCACCAGGGCCAGGAACCCGGCCGTCGCGAGCACGTCCCAGCGCCCGTCGTGGACTCCGATCGCCTGGGCCCACCACAGGCGAATGGGCGTCACCGCGTGCAGGTTGAGACCTGACCGGTCGTAGTCGTAGGCGGGCAATGGTCCAAACGCCAGGGCCAGGGCCACGGTGACCACCGCGCCGAACCAGACTCGGCTCGCCCACGAGCCAGGCACGCCCGTCGGCTGCGACCCTGCCACCTCACCTGAGACGGGCGCGCCGGAGTCGACGATTTCGAGATCGGCACTGTCTGGATCGGTCGTCATCACAGGTGCCAGAACGGGATCACGAACTGCGTGTAGATCAGCACGTTGAACCCGACCATCGCCAGCACCACCCCGGCTTGCCCGGGAGTGTGCCACCGGACCGGGATCAGCGTCCTCAGCCCCAGCATCAGCACGATCGCGATCGCGTTGATGGCCGGGAAGAAGTACCGCGCCTGCGTCAACTCGAACTGGGTCCCGAACTGGACCACCGCCAGGTAGCCGACCAGGCAGGTCAGGACCATCACCCCGAGCAGCCATCGCTGCCAGGCCTCCGGTCGCATGACTGGGTCGGCGTGCGTGGTTAGGTCGTCCGCCGGCCGTGTCCGCGCGGTCAGCACCGTGTACTGGACGAACCCGCCGGCCGCGACCAGCAGCGGCACGCCGATGGTCCACAGCAGCCACTCCGGCAGGGGGATCATCCTCCACCCGAAGTAACCCCACGACTCGTGGAACCGCATCGCGAAGAAGGACCGATCGGTCAACAACTCGACGAACCCGCCCAGGGGCCGGTTCCACTGTTGCAGTTCCGACACCTGCGGCAGGGCGCTGAAGTTGCCATACGTTCGCCAGAGGAACAGGTACCAGGGGAAAGCCAGCAGCACCGTCATCCCCCCGATCGTCGCCCCACGCCAGGCGATGCCCCGGATATCTCGCCAACCGACCGCCGCGACGACCGCCGCCCCGATCGACGGCGCGATCGTGACCGAGGTCCCCTTGGTCAGCAACGCAAGCCCGAAGAGAAAGCCGAGCAACAGGCAGGCACCGCGCGGGTAGCGATCCCGAAACACCCGCACCAGCACGTAGAGGATCGCCCCCGCCAGGGCGATCGCCATCGCGTCGTTGTTGACCATCGCCGCTTCGTAGGAGACCTGTGGCTGAAACGCCACGAAAGTGGGCACCGTGATGGCGAGGAAGCGGTCCCCGGGGAACAGGGCGGTGACGGTCCTGTACGCCAGCAGCACCAGGAGGAGGCCGAAGGGGATCGCCGCGAAGCGCAGCAGCGTCTGTTGGGCCTCGATCCCCCATCCGGCGCTGATCGTGGCCAGAGGCGCCATCAGGACGTAGTAGAGCGGCGGGTGATTGGCCGCGTACTGCATCCCCTCCAACTGGCCGTTCGTCAGCCGGACCGGCGGACTCGACACCCAGCGCGGGTTCCACGGCTCGCACCACCACTGCAGGACGTAGCGGCAATAGGGATACAGATCGGCCGGCAGGCGGTCCTCGAGCAGCACCGGGAGGCGTTGCTCATCCACGACCGTTCGCAGGTAGGCAAAGTGGGCCACCTCGTCGTGACCGGAGAAGGGAGGGTGGATGACCACCAGCAAGATCTGCTTGACGAGGTAGAGGGCGGTCAGGACCAGCATGAAGCGCTGGACCGAGGTGAGGCCCGCCAGGCGGGACCGGACTCCGGCCCGGCCTGGTCGCTCCCCGGATCTGGTCGCGGGCACGGCCATCCCATGGAACGGCTCGGCGATCTCGGTCATGGCACCATGGGCGGGTGGGAAGGGTCAGGGGCAGCGCCAGGTGGCTGCCCCTCGGAGACGAGACGTGATCTGGCGACGGCGAGCTATGCGCCTGTTTTCCGGCCCGCGCCGGCAGGCTCGGGGATCCGCTTGATCTCGTGATAGTCCTTCTCGGCATTGACCTGTTCGAGGTCATGGTGCCCACCGAGGACGTTCTTCGCCGCCAACAGGCCGGTCTCGATCGAGTGGTCGGTGTTGTTGTAGCGGAAGGTGCCGTACCTGCCGATGGTCTGCAGATTCGTCATCTCACCGATGAACGCCTTGATGACCTCCAGCGGCTTGTCGTAGCCGATGGTATACGACGGGTAAGCACGAGGCGCCCGGATTGTGAACCCGCCCATCACCTCGTCACGGGTGATCAGGCCCATGTCGTCGATCAGGTGCTTGATCGTCTGCTCGACCAACTGCTCCTCGGTCATGCTCCAGATGTGGTCGCCGAACGAGCAGAAGTACTCCACCACCAGCGAGGTGTAATCCCCCTCCGGCACCATCGCCGAGCTCCAGTTCTTCGGCTCGTGGAAGCGGCCGAAGAGGATGTTGCGGTCGTGGACGTAGAGCCAGGTATCCGGTGTCACCTGTCGCTTCTTCAGCATCAGGTTGACCGTGATGACGTTGCGGAACGTCAGCGACTTCGCCGCCGCGACCACTTCGGCCGGGGGCGCCGGGTCGATGATCTGGGCCAGCAGGGTCAGCGGGATCGACGAGATGAAGTGCTCCCCCTCGATCCGCTCCGACCCGTGCTCGGTCGCCACTGTCACCGCGACCACCTTGTTCTCCTCGCGGTGGACGCGCTCGACGCCTGACCCGAGCTGGATCTGGTTGCCCAGCCCGGTGATGGTGTCGGCCATCCGCTCCGAGAAGCGGCCGAAGCCCTCCCGGGGATACATGAACTCGTCGATCAGGCTGACGACCTTGCCCTTCGACGGCACGATCGCATCCCGCACCGCCGTCCAGAGCGACATCCCCTTGGTCCGCTGGGTCGCCCAGTCGCCACTCATCTGGTCGCAGGGCAGCCCCCAGACCTTCTCCGAGTAGCGCTTGAAGAACAGCTTGTAGAGCGTGTTGCCGTACTGGTTGACGAAGGCGTCCTCCAGCGACACGATCTCCTTCGGCTGCGCCTTCTGCTTCACCTGCTGGAGCTGCTGATCGGCCACCGCCCGGGCGGCCATGATGGGGCCGATCTCCTTCAGGGCGTTGCTGATCTTGAGCGGGTAGAAGACGTACTTGCCGTCGAAGTAAATGCGGCTGGTCCGGTTGACCATCAGCAGCTCGTCGGCGATCACCTCGCGGAAGATGTCGTTGAGCTCTTCGTTCTTGGTGAACCAGCGGTGCCCGCCGATGTCGAACTTGAACTCGCCCGCCTCGGTCTGGTGCTTGATCGTCCGGGCCAGGCCGCCGACGAACGGGGCCTTCTCCAGGACCACCGTCGGGACGCCCGCCTTACTCAGGACGTAGGCCGCGCAGAGGCCGCCCGGACCCGCGCCCATGACGACGGTCTTGTTGGTGGCCGCGCCCTCAGTCCCGGCCGGGATGACCGATGTCCCATTGGGTCCCGGGTGATGTCCGTTGTCCATCGCTGCGGGTTCCTCTCCTGGCGGGCGGGCCGCCGTGTCACGCGTATCCCAGGGTATCGGATGTGTCCAGTTCGGCGAGGGCCGCGTCTCGGGCAAGGTCTACCGGATCAACGCCAGCCGGGAGCGACGGCGAGACCGGGGGAAGGACGCGTGGATTGACGACCCCTCACACGCGCGCCCACCTGCCGGTGGCGAGCGATGGTCGGGCACATGCCGACGGGGTAGTGTACACCATCAATCGGGCGATCCTGGCCCGGACCGGGCCCGCACGTCCCCGCCCCGTCGGGTCGCGATCGGGACCGCGGATCGCTCCGGTGCCCCGGCCAGGGCCGCCCCGAGCGCCGCCATCGCGAGGGCGAAAGTGACCATGGCCGCCCCGAAGATGACCCTTCCGGCAAATTACTGTATTTTACACTGCGAATCGGCCAATAT
>JACCVE010000561.1 GCA_013698285.1 Chloroflexia bacterium
ACCTGGCGCTGTGGTGCGAGCGTGTGACGGAGACCCTGCCCACGCTCTCCTACGCGGCCAAGCGCGACGCCCTGACCGCCCTTGGCGTGCAGGTGAAGGTCTGGCGGTCCGACCACGCGCCGCGCTGGGAAATGACGATGCGCATCGACGACCTGCTTACTCCTGACGCGCCTGATACTCTTCTGTCCGATACTCCTCGATATCCTGATAAATAGTATCCGGGAAGTCCAGCTCGACGTAGGGGTTGCAGGCGTCCGGGTCGTCCGGGGTCGGACAGATCGGAAAATCCTGCTCGGACTGCCAGGCCAGGATCTTCTCGCGGCGCGGCGGGTTGTAGTTCCGCGCCTCGACCTGCTCGACCAATGCCCCGGCCTTCGCCTCGTCGGTGTCGCCGTCCTTCGCCAGCAGGGCGATCAACTCATCCCGCCCCACGAAGTGCCTGCCGATCATGGCGAAGGTCAGGCGGCCGTAGTGGCCGATGTCCTTCCCCTCGGCCAGGGCATCCAGCAGGTGGGTCATCATCGGGCTCTGCCGCAGGTCATCGACGGCCATCGGGTCTCCTCCTCACCATCCGGTGCCGCCATCCGGCACCCGGGTCGAGTCCTCAATCACGGGCGCGTCGCGGCGAATCGCCGATCGGTTCGACGCCCCCGCCACGCGAGGACAACGCATCCACCGCGCCGCCGGATACGAACGCATGTTCCATACCAACCCCGTCGTTCGAATACCCGTGGTATCGCTCTCGTCTCCCCTACCCCGCATCCCCCGGATCACACCGCCTGACCCCTGCCACCTGACTCCTGCCGCCTACTCGCACCCCGTCAGCCCGTCTAGGTGGATCGTCCCGCTGGCGACCAGGCGAGCCTCGCCACCCAGGGTGACCCGCCCCGACCCGTCAGGACCGGCGGGACCGGCGGGACCGGCGGGACCGGCGGGACCGGCAACCGTCAGGGTCGGGCCACCGCTGGTCTCGACCCGCACCGGTAGCCGCGTCAGGCCCAGGGCCGCGGTGACCAGTGCCACGGCCACCGCCCCGGACCCGCAGGCCAGCGTCTCGTCCTCCACCCCGCGCTCGTAGGTCCGCATCCGCACCTCGTGCTCGCCGCACACGTCGGCCAGATCCAGATTGGTGCCCGCCGGGGCGAAGGCCGGGTGCCGCCGGACGGCCCGACCGACGGCGACGAACCGCTCCCGGACCAGGGCAGCCGTCGGGGCGTCCATCGACCCCGCGACCAGGACGGCATGCGGCACCCCGACGATGATCGGGTGGAGGTCCAGGCCCACCCCCGCGACCTCGACCCGCACCGGCGACCCCACCGGCCCGGGTGGCGCCAGCAGCAGGCGGACCCCGCCATCTCGCTCCACGGTCGCCTCCGTGCGACCGGCGGCCGTCCAGAACGCGAAGGGGATGCCGAACGTGGCCAGGCCATGGTGGGCGGCGAACCGGGCCCCGCACATCGCCCCGTTGCCGCAGAACTCCCCCTCGGTGCCGTCGGCGTTCAGGTACTGCCAACGGTAAAGGACGGGCGTCATCGGGCCGGGTCGCCGGGGGTCCGGCGCTCCGCCCGCGCCGGGATGCTGATCCGGCGCCACATCGGGGGCCGGGTCACCGGCGTCCGGCCCGGCCGGGTGGATCAGCACGACGCCGTCGGCGCCGACCCCGTGGCGCCGGTGGCACACCGCCCGGACGAACGCGGGGAGGTCCTCCGGCAGCGTGGTCTGCCGGGCGTCGATGACGATGAAGTCGTTGCCGCTGCCGCTCATTTTCCAGAACGGCACCCCGCCATCCCCCGGCGGAGCGCTCGCCGGGACGACTCCGGCTCTCTCGACGTCGATGACGATCGACACTCGCTCCCCCTCCCCACCACCGTGCCGCTAGGATACCGCGCGGGGGGGAAGGCAGCCGTGATGTCGGCGCCGCCCCCGGGGTCTCCACCCCGGCCCGCGCCACCCGAGGATCACCGGCTCATGGCCGTGCCGGTCGGACATCCCCTCGCCGGCCGATCGCCGGACCGGTCGTCGGGACGAGACGTACGGACACGGCCCGCGTTTCGGCTGCACCGGCGCCGGGGGCTCCGGTACAATGGCACCGCCCCGGGCGGATCCCGCGACGAGCGCGCGGTGGAACGCCATGACCACGATGCGCGGCCCGCGCGATGAGAAGGAAAGACCCTCGCATGACCGTGTCCCGACCCCCGGCCCACCCGACCTCCCACGGCGACCTCGGCCGCCCGGCGCGACCGAACGGCCACCGGGGCGCGCTGGGCCAGATCCTCCTGGCGAGCATCGCCCTCTGGCTGTCGATGTCGGCCGGCTTCGTCCCCGCCTCGCGGGCCGGAGCGTCCCAGGCGACGCCGGAGGCGACCCAGGGGACACCCGTCCCGGCGGTCGAGTGCGGTGTCCCCCTGGAGACGCCGGTCCCCGACCCCGTCGCATCCCCGGTCGCCAGCCCGGTTGCCAGTCCGGTCGCCGCGGACGACACCGCCGCCCGGGAGCGCCTGGCCGGGGCCGACATCGAGCGGGTCAGCCGGGCCCTAGTGCGCTGCTTGGCCGATGGCGACTACGCCTCGGCCGCCCGCCTCGCCAGCCCCGAGTACCGGGGGATCCTCGCTGGCAGCGGTGAGCCGCTCGACCCCGAGACCTTCATCGCCATCCTCGAAGGCCTCACCACGACCGCCGTCGAGATCCGCTCCGTCTCGGCGATCGTGATCGGTGGGGAGGACCGCGCCACGGCGGAAATCGTCACCGTGGTCGCCGGCCAGCTCTTCCGGGCCCGGTGGTCCTTCACGCTGATCGGGCCGGACACCGGCCAGCGCCGCCTCGACGAGGTCCAGCCCGAGCCGAACCGGCGCTGGGTGGTCTCGGCCGCCGGGCCGCTCGATGTCGAAGCGCCGGCCGGGGCCGCCGCGGTCGAGGTCAGCCTGGCCGAATACTCGATCACGATCGACCCCGAGACGGCCTCGGGTCCGGACCTGGTCCTGGAGATCACCAACGACGGCGAGTTCGCCCACGAGGTGGTCGTGCTGCGGGTCGAGGATGGCGCGTCGGTCGATGCCCTCCTCTACCAATCTGGCCCGGCCCTCCCCGAGGGGCTCGCCTTCGTCGGCCAGGTGCCGGTCGAGGCGGGCGACGAGGCCCGCATGGTCCTGGTCGGCCTTGACCCCGGCACCTATGCCCTGATCGACCTCAGTCCGGACCCGACCGGCGCCCTCAACCTGGCCCAGGGCATGCGCGCCAGCCTGACGATCGAGGCCTGATCGCGAGGGATCTCACGGGGACGGACCTCGCCCGCCCGCGCGTGGCGCCAGGGATCGGCGGCCGCCGGCT
>JACCVE010000582.1 GCA_013698285.1 Chloroflexia bacterium
GCCTGGCGCCACAGTTGTTGCTCGGTCGGGGCTGCGTCGGAGGGCAGCGCGGGGCCCGCCTGAGCGAAGGCTCGGGTCCGGACCGAGCCGGGGGACGGAAAGGCCCCGACCCCGCCGAAGATCGAGAGGCTGGCCATCCCGGCCCCTGCGGCCGCGGCTCCCCGGAGCAGCGCCCGGCGATCGACCCGAGCACGGGCGACGATGACGTCTGGTGTGGGAGCCGGGTCCCTCAGTGTCTCTGCCATTGATACGACCTCCGCGTCGTCAGTACCGAAGGCCAACCCCGTGGCTGGCCACTCCATGGTGAGGAGCCTAGGTTTGGCGGGGGTCCAGGGCATCGCGCAGCCCGTCCCCGACGAAGGTGAACCCCAGCATGATCAGGGCGATCGCCAGGGTCGGGAAGAGCCCGAGGTGCCAGTAGACCCGGATGTAGGGGGCGCTGTCGGCGACCATCTTGCCGAGACTGGGGGTGGGTTCATTGATGCCGATGCCGAGGTAGCTGAGGCCGGCCTCGGCGAAGATCGCGATCGGGATCGCCAGGCTGACCGAGACGATCAATGGCGCGATCGCGTTCGGCAGCAGGTGGCGGGTGGCGATCGTCCACTCGCTGGCGCCGATGCCGCGGGCGGCGACGACGTACTCCTGCTCGCGCAGGAGGAGGAGCTGGGCCCGCATCAGGCGACAGAGGGTGACCCAACTGGTGATGCCGATGACCAGGATGATGTTGCCGACGCCGGCTCCGACGACCGTCATCAGGAAGATGGCGAAGAGGAGTCCGGGGAAGGCCGTCATTACCTCGACCAGGCGCATCACGGCGAAGTCGACCCAACCGCCGTAGAGGCCGGCCGCCAGCCCGAGGGGGAGTCCGACCAGGCAGGCCACCGCGACGGCGGCGAAGCCGACCATCAGCGAGGTCCTCGTGCCGTACATCACCCGGCTGAGGAAGTCGTGGCCGATGGTGTCGGTGCCGAGGAGGTGGTCACGGTTCGGGAACTGGTTGGCCGACATGAGGTCGGCCTCGGCGTAGCCGGTCGGGGCCAGGAGAGGGGCGCCGAATCCAAGGATGATCAGGCCGAGGGTGATCGCCAGCCCGACCATCGCCAGGCGCTGGCGGAGGAAGCGCCTGGCGGCGTAGTAGGCGGCCGAGCGCGGCTCGCCCATCCGCCGGTCGGGGAGGGCCAGGGCGAGGCCCGGCGCGCCGGCATCGCCCGTGGCGCCGGGCGTCCCCGGCAGGTCCAGGCCGGCGGACTCGATCGCCGCCCCGTCGCGGATCACCGCGTCACCCCGCCGCCGAGGCGGATGCGTGGGTCGAGGACGGTGTAGAGCAGGTCGGTCAAGATGTAGACCACGCCCCAGAGGGCGGCGATCAGGAGGACCAGGGCCAGGATCATCGGGTAGTCGCGGGACTGGGTGCTGGTGACGAAGAAGCGGCCCAGGCCGGGGATGCGGAAGGTCGCCTCGATGAAGATCGAGCCGGTCAGGATATTGGGGATCTCCGGCAGCAGGATGGTCACGAAGGGGATCAGGGCGTTCCGGCCGACGTGCCAGCTCATCACCCGGGCCTCGCTCAAGCCCTTCGCCCTGGCCGTGCGGACGTGGTCGGCCCGCAGGACCTCCAGCAGGCTGGAGCGGGTGTAGCGGGCGACGAGACCCATCGGGGCGAGCGAGTAGGCGATGACCGGCATGATGTAGTGCTGGGGTTCCCCCCAGCCGCCGGGCTCGAGCCAGCGGAGGTAGACGCTGAAAAACAGCAGCAGCCAGAGGGCGATCACGAAATTAGGCACGACGAGACCCAGGGTGGCGGCGAACGAGACGAGATAATCGACCCAGGAGTTCTGGCGGATCGCGGCGATGGCGCCGAGCAGGGTGCCGAGGGTGTAGGAGATGATGATCGTCGGCACGCCGATCTTGATCGTCACCGGCCAGGTGCGGGCGATCAAGCCGATCACGGTTTCGGTCGGGCTCTGGAACGGGACGCCGAAGTCGCCCCGCACCGCGTGGGAGACATAGCGGACGTACTGGACGTAGATGGGCTTGTCGAGGCCGTATTTGACCAACTGGGCCTGCCGGGTCGCCTCCGGCAGGCGGCCCTTCTCGTCCGGGGCGAACGGCCCGCCCGGCACCGAGTGCATGAGCAGGAACGCGATCACCGAGACCGCGAACAGCACGAAGAGGAGACTGAACAACCTGCCGACGATGTACGTCGCCACGGGTCCCCCCTCCACTCGACGCCGGCCCGACCTGCCGCGGTCGGGAAGGATTTTGGAGCGGTTAGACTAGCACGACGACGAGTCACGCGGGAGGGGGAACTGGTGGTGGGGACTTCGTTGGGACGGTCGGACCCGCATGCGGTCCCGATCGCGGGATCGGCCAAGCTCGTGCATGGGGCCTGCCCGCACGATTGCCCGGACACCTGCGCCCTGGTGACGGGGGTGGTCGACGGCAGGGCGGTGAGTCTGACCGGCAAGGCCGACCATCCGGTGACGCGGGGCTGGCTCTGCGCCAAGGTCCGACGCTACCTGGACCGCGTCTACCATCCGGACCGCCTGACGACGCCGCTGCGGCGGGTCGGACCGAAGGGCGGCGGCGGCTGGGAGCCGGTCTCCTGGGACGCGGCGATCGCCGAGATCGCCGAGCGGTGGCGAGGGATCATCGCCGACGACGGCGCCGCCGCGATCCTGCCGTATTCGTTCAGCGGCACGCTCGGCCTGGTCCAGCTCTCGGTCTGTAACCAGCGTCTCTGGAACCGGATGGGAGCGAGCGGACTCCAGCGCTCGATCTGCGGCGCGGCGGCCGAGACGGCGGTCGAGATGACCTTCGGGGCCCGATGGTCGCCCGACCCGGCGGACATCGCCCGGGCTCGCCTGATCATCCTCTGGGGCCACAACCCGGCCAGTACCAGTCCCCACGTCGTGCCGTTCATCCGCGAGGCGCAGCGGGCCGGTGCTCACGTCGTCGTCATCGACCCGCGTCGGACGCTGACCGCCCGGTCGGCCGACCAGCACCTGTGTCCTCGCCCCGCCACCGACGGGGCCCTGGCGCTGGGGGTGATGCACGTCCTCTTTGCCGAGGGCCTGCACGACGAGGGCTGGCTGGAGGCGAACTCGGTCGGCTGGCGTGCCCTGCGGGAGCGGGCGGCCGAGTACCCGCCGGAGCGGGTCGCGGCGATCACGGGGATCGACGAGGCGGACATCGTCGGCCTGGCCCGCCGCTACGGGACGACCACCCCGGCACTCCTGAAGTTCGCGGACGGGGTGCAGCGGCACGCCAACGGCGGCCAAACGGCTCGGGCCTTGGCCTGCCTCGCCACAATAACCGGCCAGGTCGGGCTCCGGGGCGGAGGCCTGGGATACAGCACGGGGGGCTACGTGCGTTGGGACCCGGAGACGGTCGGGCGGGCGAGC
>JACCVE010000586.1 GCA_013698285.1 Chloroflexia bacterium
CAGAAGACCCCGATCCCGAGCTCGCGCGCGGGTCACGGGCGAAGGGGCCTCACGATGGCCCCGACAGGGCACTCGACCCAGATCGTGGTCTGGGACAACCTGTCGGTCCACAAGAGCGCCGCCGCGATCGGCCAGATCGCGGCGGTAGGGTGCCGGGTGGTGTTCCTACCGCCCTACTCCCCCGACTACGCGCCGGTCGAGCGGGCCTTCAGCAAGCTCAAGACGTTCCTCCGCCGCGCCGGGCCACGGACCCGTGACGCGCTGGACCAGGCCATGACGGACGGGCTGGCGACCATCACCGCCCACGACGCCCGAGCCTGGTTCGCTTCCTGTGGCTACCGCCAGGCAGGACACCCCTTTGAGAACCGCTCTAATGGCACGGCGGGCCGACCAGGCAGCGCCATAACCCTCCTCCCCTCGCTGGCCATCTCAGGCCCAGTTCTCCGCGCCGGTCCCATCCTCCCCACCGGTCTGCACGAAGGATTGGCCAGGGACGGACTCTCGCGCCTCCCGATCGGCCAGAATCTCCGCACAGAGGTCCGCGTACCGGGCGGCAATCACCGGCCGGGCGAACGTGGCCTCGGCGTGGGCGCGGCAAGCGGCGGGGTCGAGGCCCATCGCCCGGGGGATGGCGGCGACCATCCCGGCCTCGTCATCGCAGAGGATCCCCGTCACCCCATCGACCACGATCTCCGGCGCCGAGCCCCGCCGGTAGGCGACGACCGGTGTCCCACGCGCGGCCGCCTCGGTCAGCACCAGGCCGAACGGTTCCTCCCACGGGGACGGGAAGATCACCACCGAGGCGCGGCCCATCAACTCGTCCTTGGCCGGACCAGACGTCTCTCCCACGAACTCCACCAGTTCACCGGCGGCGGGCAGCAATGGGGCGACGCAGGCCTCGAAGAAGGGGTGCTCCTCTTTGGTCACCCGCAACGCCATCTTGAGGTGGACACCTGCCGCGATCGCGATCCGGATCGCGGCGGCCGGGTCCTTCTCCCAGTGACACCGGCCGAGGAAGGCCGCGTACCCCTGCTTCGTCCCGGCTGGGTAGAACGGGGTGTCGAGGAGATGGGTCGGGTTATGAATCATGCCGCCGAAGTTCAACCGGCCCTCATTGCCGAGCAAGCGCTCCGCGGCCTCCTCGAAGCGAATTCGCTGCCGCTGGCTGATCGCCACCAGCCAGTCGCCCCGGCGGCTCACCTCCACGTATCGCAGCACCGCGTCCTCGACCGCCGGGCCGTGCAGGGTCCGCACGACCGGCCGGCCGGACCCCTTCTCCGGCACGAAGTCGGTATGGTCGTGGATGATGTCCGCCCCCAAGCGCTCCGCCTCCGCGTAGGCGTCGCGACTCGTCCGGGCGAAGACATCCGCCCGCTCGCCCGGCGTCCCGTCCAGACCAATCCCGCGCGGGACGGTCGGCACGAGTTCGGCTCGCGTCTTGGAGTCGCCCGGGGCGAAGAGCGTCACCCGGTGCCCATTGGCAACGAACCCCTCGGTCAGGTCATGGACGACCCGCTCGATTCCCCCATAGGCAGGCGGCGGCACGGAGAACCAGGGCGGGGCGATCTGGGCAATGTGCATGGTGATCCTTCGTACGAATCATGAGGACGTAGGCCAGAAGGACGTGAACATCCTCAACTTCGTGGATACCGCCTCACTGAGCAAGAGTCACGCCATCTCGTTTCCGGGGAAGGCGCCACGCGTCTGAGTCGGTCCTGGACAGTCGCGACCGGTCAGTGACTCGCGCGATCGGCCCCGGCATCGACGGTCGCCGGGGTCGAGCCCGGGTACAGGTGACAGGCGACCCGCTGCCCCCCACCCTGCCCCGCCAGCAACGGACGGACGCGGTCGCACGTCCCCGGGATGCGCTCCGGGCACCTGGAGAAGAATGGGCACCCGGTGCCCGGGTCGCTCCCGGCCCGCTCCGCCGGGACCACCGCCCGGCGCCGGAACCGGTTGGCCGGGTCGGGCTCTGGGACGGCGGCGACCAGCGCCCGCGTATAGGGGTGGAGTGGCCGGTCGATCACGGCCCCCGTCGGACCCTCCTCCATCACCTGGCCGAGGTAGAGCACCGCGATCCGGTCGGAGAAGTAGCGGGCACTGGCCAGGTCGTGGGTGATCGACATGAAGGCGACGCCCCGTTGGGCCTGGAGACCTCGCAGCAGCTGGAGGATCTCGATCCGGCTCGACGCGTCGATCATCGACACCGGCTCGTCGGCGACGATGTAGTCGGGCTCCCGGACCAGCGCCCGGGCGATGCCGACCCGCTGCCGCTGTCCGCCGGAGAGCTGGCCCGGGTACCGTGCGCCGAACCGGACCGCCGGCACGAGGTCCACCGCCTCCAGGGCGCCCCGGACGCGGTCCCATCGTTCCCCACCGCGTGATACCCCATCGATGACCAGCGGTTCCTCGATCAGGTCTCGGACGCGCATCGAGGGGTTGAGGCTGGAGAAGGGGTCCTGGAAGATGATCTGGGCCCGCTGCCTGAACCAGGCCAGCGACCCCTGTGGGTCCCGGGTGATATCACGGCCATCGAAGGTGACGCGTCCCCCGGTGGGGTCGGCCAGGCGCAGCGAGACGCGGCCGAGGGTCGTCTTCCCGCTGCCCGACTCCCCGACCACCGACAACGTCTCCCCGCGCCCGATCGCGGCCGTGACGCCAGCTAACGCCCGGACTTGTCCCCGGCGAAAGAGCCCGCGGTGCGTCGTGAACGTCACGTGGATGTCATCCAGCGCGACGAGGGGCGTCCCTTCCAAGGGCGGGGCCAGGGTCTCCGCGACGGTCGGCGCCAGGTGTGCGCCCGCCGGCTCAACCATGGTGCGCCGTTCCGGACGGCGCGCCATCCGACGCGATCGCGGCCCGGGCCGGGTCGAGCAACCAGCACGTCGCCGCGCCCCCGGTGCCGACCGCGAACGCTGGCGGGTGATGCTTGGGGCACGGCCCGAAGCACGACGGGCAGCGGGGGTGAAACCGGCAGCCGGGCGGCACGGCCGCCAGGTCGGCCGGCTCGCCGGGCATCGGCTCGGGCATCGTCCCGCCCCGGAGGCGGGGCAGGCTGCGGAGCAACCGTTGGGTGTAGGGGTGGCCGGGCGCGAGCAGTACCTGTTCGGCCGTCCCCAGCTCGACGTGTTCCCCGGCGTAGGCAACGGCGATCCGATCGCACAGGTCGCTGGCCAGGCCGATGTCGTGGGTGATGAAGATCATCGCCATGCCGGGGTCGGCCTTCAAGTCCTTGAGCAGGTTCATGATCTGGGCCTGGACGCTGACGTCGAGGGCCGAGGTCGGCTCGTCGAGGATCAGCAGGTCCGGGCCCATCACCAGGGCCGTGGCGATCACCACCCGCTGCTTCTGACCGCCGCTCAACTCATGCGCGTAGCGGTCGTAGAGGGCCGTCGGCAGGCCGACCCGCTCGAGCAACGATTCCGCCCTTTTCTTGGCCGTGCGCCGGTCGACCGTGCCATCCAGGAGCAACGGTTCGACGATCTGTTCCCCGACCCGGAGGACGGGGTTGAGGACGCTCATCGAGCCCTGGAAGACCATCGCCATGCGGCGCCACCGGACCTGGCGCCGGTATTGCTCGTCGGACAGGGCCAGGATGTCCTGTCCGTCGAGCATCACCGACCCGCCGAGGGCCACCGCGTTCTTCGGCAGCAGGCGCATCAGGGCATTGGCCAAGCTCGATTTGCCGCTGCCCGACTCCCCGACGACCGCCAGCGCCTCGCCCCGCTCCGGGATGTCGAACGACACCCCATCGACCGCGCGCACCACCCGGCCGCCGCCGGCGGCGTAGTGGAGCGTCAGGTCCCGGACCGATAGGAGGGGTGTCGCCATGCCCCCATTCTAAACCGCGTCCGGTCTTCGTCGTGCCAAATCCGTGAGATCGCGATGCTATGATCGATGGAGATGTCGAGAAAGGAGCCGCGACGATGACCATCACCACCCGCCGCCTCACCTACGAGGACCTGCTCGAGACGCCCGATGACCGCAACCGGTACGAGATCATCGATGGGGAGTTGATCGTGAGTCCCGCACCTCGGATCAGCCATCAGCGGGCAGCATTCAACCTTGCCTCGATGCTCCGTCTCTACGTCCTCGAACACCGATTGGGCGAGGTTTTCATCGCGCCGTTGGACATCAAACTCTCCGAGCACGACATCGTCGAGCCAGACATCCTCTTCGTGAGCGATTCGCGGCGATCCATCGTCGAGGACGCATTCATCACGGAGGCCCCCGACCTCGTGGTCGAAGTCCTGTCCCCGTCGTCGCGAAACCGGGACCGCGGCCCGAAGATGGCCCTCTACGAACGGAGCGGCGTCTCGGAGTACTGGCTCGCCGACCCCGACGCGGCATCGGTCACGGTCTACTCGGCAACGGACGGCACGTTCCGAATCGTGTCGCCAGATGGCGACGGCCGGACCGGGTCACTGGTCGTTCCCGGCTTCCTGATCGACCCCGCCGAGATCTTCGCGATCTCCTCGTGAGCACACCGGCACCTGCCGTCCTCGAACCCGGAGGCCCACCCAAATGACCGTAACGACCCGGTAACTGAACTACGAGGAACCTCCTCACGACGCCCGAGGATGTGAATCGCTACGAGATCCTGAACGGGAGGATGGTCGAGACCCCGCGCCGACACCGAATCACCAACTCGTTGCCGGGCGCATCTTCATGCTCCTGACCAATGCCGGCGCGGCCACGGAAAATGACCTCGTCTTTTTCGCCCCGCTCGATGTCCGATTGGGCCCTCATGACATCGTCGAACCGGATCTCCTTCTCGTCACCGGCTCGCGTCGTCACATCGTCGAGAAGGCATATCTCACCGCTGCACCCGATCTGCTCATCGAAATCGTGTCACCGTCCTCTCGTCGGCGTGATCGGGGTGAGAAGATGGCGCTCTACGCTTCCCACGGCATCCGGGAAAACGGGCTCGCCGACCCAGACACGAAGGCCCTGATGATCTTCGCCCTGGTCGATACGTCGTATGTGCGCGTCGCACCCGACGATCGTGGCCGTCTCCGTACGACCGTTCTGACCGATCTGGTCATCGTTCCGGATGACCTCTTCACCGGGTTGCATTGATCCGATCACCCGGCTGGGGCACCCTCGGCAGATGATGTCCAGCGACCGGGTTCTGTGACGACCGTCCCCAATGTCGCCAGCACTCCGTCCACGTCGCGCTCCCCGATGTCACCCATCAGGCAGAGTTGCAGCCAGTTTCGCTGTCGCAGGTAGCCGCTCTGATGATTCGCCACGTATCCCGCCCCCCGGAGTCCGGCAGCGACCGCTTCGGATGGCAGATGCGGCGGCAAGGCGATCGTCGTCACCGCCGGTGACGCGACGCCGGGCGGGGCTACGATCGCCAAGCCGATCGCCTCCAGGCCCATCCGCAGTCGGGTCCCGAGCCGTGCCGTGCGGGTGAGGACATCGTTGTCTTGATGCCATCCCAAGGCCCGGTCAAGCGCCACGACCAGGGGCGAGGGCACGGTGAACGGCACGCCATCCCCCGCGAGATACGGCCCGAGGTCGAGCGAACGGGGCGCCCGGGGAGTGGGCTCGACCGAACCGTCGTGGAACACGAACGCCAGGCCCGCGTAGGTACCGAGCCCCTTGCCGGCCGTGGCGGAGGCAAAGGTCACACCGCCAAGGTCGACCGGCACGGTCCCCAGCGAACTCATGCAATCCAGGCACAGCCGGACTCCCAACGCGGTCGAGATCGACCGGAGCCAGGCCAGATCGTTGAGGACTCCGGTCGAGGTCTCGCAATGCGTCGCCCAGCACCAGGCCCGGGGACCGGACAGGTCCGCCAGCGCCCGTTCCACCGTCGCCCGGTCGAAGGCGCATCCCCACGGGACCGAGACCATCGTGAAGGCGAGCCCGGCCCGGGCGGCGTGGTCCACGAGGCGGTCCCCGAACTCGCCGTTGGCGAGGATCACGCCCCGTCCCCCAGACGCCGCGAGCTGGGCGGCGATGGCGTCATTGGCCAGGGTCCCCGAGCCTGGCATCACCGCGACCCCTTCCGCCCCGGTCATCGCCAGCAGACGCGTCCGGACGCGATCCAGAGTCCCGATGAAAGCCGGGTCCCGGTGGTGGACGGGCCCGTCTACCAGCGCGGCCCGCACCTCCGGCGCGATCGCCACCGGACCCGGCATGAAGCTGAGGGGAGGACCATCCTGCCGGGCGGCCGAGACGCGGTCCGCGGGCGACGACGCCCCGGCGCCCGCGCCGCTTGCCCTCCGCCCAGCCGTCGGGTCGTGCCTGAGGAACGGCTTGGCGTGCGTCTCGGCCCGCGAGAGCGAGAGGTACATCGGCTGGAACGGCGCCCCGGCCGTTCCAACCAGCGGCCCGAAGGGCACGAACCCGAGGTGGGCATACAGTTTGGCCTGGCCGACCGTGCCGGAGATGACCCCGAGGTCATAGCCCCGTTCCGCGCAGTGACGATACGACCGCGCCATCAGCCCGATCAGCACCCGGCCGGTGCGGTACTCCCTCCGAACCGAGAGCAGACGGAATTCACAAAGCTTCCCGTGCGGCGGCAGATAGCCGTCCAGATCGTCGAGCTTGCGGTCGAGCGAGAATGGCCTGGCGCCCCGGACCGCGATCATCCCGGCCAGCGTCTCGCCGTCGAGGGCGATGAAGTAGGTGTTCTCGCCATGGAAGCGGTCGACCAGTCGCCCGTCCGGCCGGACCTCGTGCTGGGGGATCTCCTCGACGAACGTCTCGTGGTTGAGACGGTGGATCAGCTCGTACTCGGCGACGGTCTCCGCCTCCTTGAAGGTCAGCGACGTTGTCCGGGTCGCGATCATCGGTGATCCACCCCTTCTCCGGCCGGCAGCCGGCGCCCCGCCAGGTGCCCGGTCAGCGCCTGGGCCATCGCGACCGCATAGGGCCAGTGCGAGACCGTGACGATGACGACGATCGCGCCGGTGGCGGCCACCACCGGGGCCGGTTGCCCGGAAACGATCGACACGACCGGGCTGAGCCCGACCGCCACCAGGGCCGCCCAGGTCGCCCGCCGGACGACCTTCACCAACACGGCGGCAACGACGCAGGTCACCGTGGCGATGGGCCAGGCCACGACCAGGATCGCCCCGAGCGCGGGCGTCAGTCCCCGGCCGCCCCGGAACCCGAGCGGGGCGGGCCAGACATGGCCGACGACGACCGCCACGGCCGCGGCCGCCACGCCCCACGCGTCCGCCCCGACCCAGGTGGCCACCACCGGGGCCAGGGCCCCCTTGCCGAGGTCGCCGGCGACCGTCGCCGCGAAACCCCACCGGCCCACCAACCGGCCGACGTTTCGCGCCCCACTGCTGCCGGTCCCCACGCCGCGCGGGTCGATCCCGCCCCACCGCTGGCTCACGTGGTAACCGGTGCTGAAGCACCCCAACCCGTAGCCAAGGAGGACGGCGACGATCGTCGCGATGGCCGGGCTCACGAGTCGCCTCCTCCCGGTGATGCGGTCGAGACACTGCGCCGGTGACGTGAGCCAAACCGGTCGTTGGCCAGGTGGCCGACGGCGATGACCCGGGCCGCGTCGTCCCGGGTCAACTGGTGCTCAGGCGCCCGGACGGATCCAGACGATGTTGTCATGAAAGGTCGATTGCCCGGCGAGGTCGGCCAGCGCGTCCGGGGTCGTCCAGTTGATCGAGCGCCCGTCGCCCGACCGCTTCCCCCAGCGCCCCTTCGGCGCGACCACCACGCCGACCGGCACGTCATCGGTGACGACGGCCCGGAGCTGGCAAGAACCCCGGCGATTTTCGACGACCACGTCCGCCCCATCGATGATCCCACGCCGGACGGCGTCCTCCGGGTGGATCTCGACGTGGGCGCTTCCCTCCTTCGCTTCCAGGCCGGGCTGGTTCGCCATGCTGGTCGTCACGAAGTGGTGCGAGGCGCCCGAGATCAAGGTCAGCCCACCGTCGGGGGCGACCGCGGCCGGAGCGAACTCGGCGGGTGCCTCCCACCGCGGCAGCGGGTCGAGTCCGTTGTCTGCCATCGCCTCGCAATACAGCTCGACCTTGCCGGACGGGGTCGGGAAATGGCCGTCGGCGAAGGGGACGGTCGCGTCTCCCTCGCCGAAGGCCAGCGGCACGGTGCCATCCCGCTGGAGCCGATCGAGGGTGACGCCCGCGAGCAGGGGATTCGCCCGCGCCGTCGCCGCCAGCACCTCGGCGATGATCTCCTCCGGCTCCTGCCGGAACCATGGTTCGTCGTAGCCCATCGCCGCCGCCAGAGTCCGCATCACGTCCAAATTGCTCCGCGCCTCGCCGGGCGGGTCGATCGCCCGGGCGTTGTATTGCAGGTTGCGGTGGCCGTAGGCGGTGTGCAGGTCCACTTGCTCCAGTTGCGTCGTGGCCGGCAGCACCAGGTCGGCATAGTCGGCGGTATCGGTCAGGAACTGCTCGTGGACCACGGTGAAGAGGTCGTCCCGCCGCAGACCCTCGATGATCTTGGCCGTGTTGGGCGACGCCGCGGCCGGGTTGGCGCAGAACACGTACAGGGAGCGGATGGGCGGTCCCTCGACCTCGCCACACAGGGCGGCCCCCAACCGATTCATGTTCACGGTCCGCGGCGTCGGGGGGCACTGGCTCGCCCGCCCGACCGTCTCCCGATCCCAGCTCACGTAGCCCCCCGTGCTGTATCCCAAGCCTCCCCCCCGCAGCCCGACCTGGCCGGTGATGGTGGCGAGGCAGGCCAAGGCCCGCGCCGTCTGGCCGCCGTTGCCGTGCCGCTGCACCCCGTCCGCGAACTTGAGCAGCGCCGGGG
>JACCVE010000277.1 GCA_013698285.1 Chloroflexia bacterium
CGATCCTGATCCGACCCCTCCACCTGGAACCCGCCCACTTCGCCTATATCGACCTCGTCGGCGGCTTCTTCTGCCGTCCCTTTGGCCCTGGCCGGACCCTGGTCGGCGTCGCCGGCGGCGACCAGCACGACCCGGTCGATCCCACCCAATACACGAAGTCCGGGGACGAGACCTATGGCGATCTCGCCCGGCGGGCGATCGCCCGCCGCTTCCCGGCGATGCGTGACGCATCCGTCTCTCATGGCTGGGCCGGACTGTACGACATGACCCCGGACACGCACCCGCTGATCGGCCCGCTCGGCCCGCGAGGCCTCTGGGTCGCCGCCGGATTCAGCGGCGCCGGGTTCAAGAAGGGTCCCGCCGTCGGCCGGGCACTGGCCGACCTCGTCCTCGACGGCCGCTGCGGCATCTTCGACCTGGACCGCTTCGCCCCGGTCCGCTTCGAGACGGAATCGTGGCGCGAACCGTGGTCCCCGAACGAGTACGAGGCGACGGCCGATTTCGGCCACCGTCTCTGACCAATTCATCGTGCTCGCGCCCAGCTGGCAAGACCGCTCGAACCCCGCGCCTATCCCAACTTGGCGATGATCGCGTCGGCCATCCCGGTCGTGCCCGCCGCCTTCGCCGGGTCGCGGTCGGCCCGCAAATCGTAGGTCACGGCCGCGCCCTCGGCGATCACGGCCGCGACGGCCGCCTCGACCGCCTCGGCGGCAGCCCGCTCGCCGAGGTGGCGCAGCATCAGGGCGCCGGAGAGGATCATCGCCGTCGGGTTGGCCTCGTTCTTCCCGGCGTGGGTCGGGGCGGAGCCATGGATCGGCTCGAAGACGGCCACGCCATCGCCGATGTTGCCGCCCGGGGCCACGCCGAGACCGCCGACCATCCCCGCGACGAGGTCGCTGACGATGTCGCCGTACAGGTTCGGCATCACCATCACGTCGTACTGGTCGGGCTTCTGCATGAGCTGCATGCACATGTTGTCGACGATCCGGTCGTTGAACGCGATGTCCGGGTACTCCGCCGCCACCTCTTGGGCGACGTGGAGGAAGAGCCCATCAGTAAACTTCATGATGTTGGCCTTGTGGACGGCCGTGACCAGCCGGCGACCGTTGGCCCGGGCGTACTCGAAGGCGAAGCGGACGATCCGGCGTGACCCCTCGGGGGTGATCACCTTGATCCCGATCGCTGCCTCGGGGGAGATCGCCTTGGTCTGGACAACGCCGAGCGCCTCGATGACCGTCCGGGCCTCGTCCGTCCCGGTATCGAACTCGATCCCGGCGTAGAGGTCCTCCATGTTCTCCCGCACGATCACCAGGTCGATGTCGTCGAAGGTACTCTGCACCCCCGGGATCGTCTTGCCGGGACGCAGGTTGGCGTACAGGCCCAGCTCGTGGCGAAGACCGACGTTGACGCTCCGGAAACCGGTCCCGATCGGCGTGGTGATCGGCCCCTTCAAGCCGATCGCGTTGCGCCGGATGCTCTCCAGCGTGGCTTCCGGCAGTAGGCTGCCGTGCTTCTCGAGGGTGTCGCTCCCGGCCTCCTGGTGATCCCAGCCGAACCCGATCCCGGTCGCTTCCAGCACGCGCCGCGTCGCCTCAGTCACCTCCGGCCCGATCCCGTCACCGGCGATCAATGTCACGGCATAGGTGGCCATCGCCTCGTCCCTCCCCCTTGGTCCCAAGGTACGGCGGCCGGGTCGCCCGACGCGGCCCGGTCCGGCATCGTACGCTGGCTCGATACCGGCGGGATTATCCCATGGGCCGGGCGCCGCCCGTCGCCACCCGTCGCCGCACGACACAGGAGCCTCGATGTCCACCCCCACGCCTCACATTGCGCCCGTGGTGCTGGTGATCCTCGACGGCTGGGGCCTGGCACCGCCCGGCCCCGGGAACGCGATTGACCTCGCGGCCACGCCCGTCTTCGACCACCTCCGCGCGACCTATCCCGCCGCGACCTTGGCCTGCTCCGGCGAGGCCGTCGGCCTGCCAGATGGCCAGATGGGCAACTCCGAGGTCGGACACCTCAACCTCGGGGCCGGGTTCGTCGTCTACCAGTGGATCACCCGGATCGACCGGGCCATCGCGGACGGCTCACTGGCCGAGAACGCGGTCCTTCTCGACGCCTTCGCCGCCTCGCGGCGGGCGGGTTCCCGCCTCCATCTGATCGGGCTGATCGGCGAGGGCGGCGTCCATGCTCACCAGCGCCACCTCGACGCCCTGCTTCACCTGGCCGTCGCGTCGGGCGTCGAAGGTCCCCTCGTTCACGCGATCACCGATGGCCGGGATAGTTCCCCCTCTGCCGGGCGAGACTCGCTCTCGCGGCTAGAGGCGACCCTCGACGCCCTCGGCACCGGCCGGATCGCGACCGTCTCCGGCCGCTATTTTGCCATGGACCGCGACCATCGCTGGGAGCGGACGAGGGCCGCCTACGACGCGATCTTGCGGGGCGTCGGCCCGACGGCGCCCTCAGCGGGCGCGGCGGTGACAGCGGGGTACGACGCTGGGACGACCGACGAGTTCATCCCGCCTGTGATCGTCGCCCCCGCTGGCGACCCCTATGCCGGCGTCGGACCGGACGACGTGGTGCTCTGGTTCAACTTCCGGGCCGACCGGGCCCGCCAACTGACCGAGGCCATGGTCTCCCCCTCGTTCACCGGCTTCGACCGTGGTGATGCCCCCCCGCTCCGACACGTCGTCACCCTGACTCGATATCACGCCGCGTTCGAGGCCGACGGCGTCGCCGTCGCCTTCCCGCCCCACGATGTGGACCTGCCGCTCGCCCGGGTCATCAGCGAGGCGGGCCTCGGCCAGGCCCACGTCGCCGAGACCGAGAAGTACGCCCACGTGACGTTCTTCCTCAACGGGGGCCGGGAGGAACCGTTCCCGGGGGAGGAGCGCGCCCTGGTGCCCTCACCCAGCGTGGCGACCTATGACCTGGCACCGGAAATGAGCGCCGGGGGAGTTACGGCGGCCACCGTCGCGGCCATCCGATCCGGCGCGAACCGCTTCGTGGTCGTCAACTTCGCCAACGGCGACATGGTCGGCCACACGGGCGACCTCGCCGCGACGATCCGCGCCATCGAGACCGTCGACGCCTGCCTCGGCACCGTGGTCGATGCCGTCCTGGCAGCGAGCGGGACTGTTCTGGTCACGGCCGACCACGGCAACGCCGAGGAGATGATCGACCTGGTCACCGGGGAACCGATGACCGCCCACACGACGAACCCCGTGCCGGTGATCCTCGTGCCCCCGGACGATTCGCCCCACCGCCGCACGACGTTGCGTCAGGACGGTGTCCTCAGCGCCGTCGCGCCGACGGTGTTGGATCTACTCGGCCTGCCGATCCCGGAGTCGATGGACCAGGCGTCGCTAGTACGGCACGGTGTCGAGGCGAAGCAGGTTGAGGATTGAGACAGACATCGTTTGTTCCGGACGTTGTTCCGGACGGTGAGTTCATCATCGCGGCAATCAGTCTGACAACCCGTTCAACCTTGTAAAACGTCGGGCGAACACGGGGTCCTCCCGTACGTGGCTTGGGAGTGGCATCGCAACACGTCGGGGTACGGTATTACCTACCGTGCTAACGGTCGACCCGTTGGACGCAATCACCACGGCGAGGAGGATCTTGTATCCTCCCGTGTTCCGCGACCGATGACGTCGTTTTCCTCACCGGTACTTCGACAATTCGACCGCTTTCGGCGCCCAAGCGTTGCGCCGGTTGATTACGACGTTACCTACCAGGAGCCCGAGAACGCTCCCTTGCCCGGGTAGACGGCCGAGTTTCCCAAGGCTTCCTCGATCCGCAGGAGTTGGTTGTACTTGGTGACGCGGTCCATCCGGGACGGGGCGCCGGTCTTGATCTGGCCGGCGTTGGTCGCCACGACCAGGTCGGCGACGAAGGTATCGTCGGTCTCGCCGCTGCGGTGGGAGACGACGACGCCGAAGCCGTTGCGCTGGGCGACCCGGATGGCGTCCATCGATTCCGTGAGCGTCCCGATCTGGTTCACCTTGACGAGGATCGCGTTGCCCGTCTTCTCGGCGATGCCGCGGTTCAGCCGCTCGACGTTGGTGACGAATAGGTCGTCGCCGACGAGCTGCACCGACTCACCGATCCGCGCCGTCAGGGATCGCCAGGTGTCCCAGTCGTCCTCGGCCAGGCCGTCCTCGATCGAGGCGATCGGGTACTTCTCGCACCAGCCGGCGTAGTAGTCGACCATCTCCGCCGCCGAGAGCGACACGCCCTCGCCGGCGAGGGTGTAGGTCCCGCCCTCGTAGAACTCGGTCGAGGCGGGGTCCAGGGCCAGGACGACGTCCTCGCCGGCCCGGTATCCGGCGGCGTCGATCGCTTCCAGGATCACCTCGACGGCGGCCTGGTTCGACGGCATGCTCGGCGCGTAGCCGCCCTCGTCGCCGACGTGGGTGCTGAGCCCCCGATCGTGGAGGATCTTCTTCAGGGCGTGGAAGACCTCGGTCCCCACCCGCAATCCCTCCCGGAACGTCGGCGCCCCGACCGGCATGACCATGAACTCCTGCATGTCTACGCTGGACCCCTCGGCGTGCTTGCCGCCGTTGAGGATGTTCATCATCGGCACGGGCAGGGTCCGGGCGTGGGTGCCGCCGAGGTAGCGGTAGAGCGGCAGGCCCGCCCAATCGGCCGCCGCCCGGGCGGTCGCCAGCGAGACGGCCAGGATCGCGTTCGCGCCCAGGTTCCCTTTGTTCGGGGTGCCGTCGAGGTCGATCATCACACCATCGACCGAGACCTGGTCGAGGGCGTCGAGGCCGACGACCGCCTCG
>JACCVE010000601.1 GCA_013698285.1 Chloroflexia bacterium
TGATGAAGGTGTCCAGGGTGCCGACGACCTCCGTGACGGGGCCGACCAGGAAGTGGGCCAGGTCGAGGATGTGGGCGGCGATGTCGCCCAGGGCGCCCGACCCGGCCAGCTCCTTCTGGAGCCGCCAGACCAGCGGGAACTCGGGGTCGTTGATCCAGTCCTGGAGGTAGACGGCCCGGATGTGGCGGATTTCCCCCAAGCGACCCTCGTCGATCAGGCGCTTGGCGAGCTGGACGGCTGGGACGCGGCGGTAGTTGAAGTTGACCATCGCCACCACGCCGGCCTGGCGGGCGGCAGTCAGCATCTCCCCGGCCTCGGCCAGGGTGTTGGCGAGCGGCTTTTCGCAGAGGACGTGCTTGCCCGCTTCGAGGGCGGCCAGGACGATCTCGCGGTGGGTGTTGCCGGTCGTTGCGACATCGACCAGGCCGATGTCGTCCCGCTTCACCAGTTTCCGATAGTCCGTCTCGTACCCCTCCCAGCCGAGTGAGGCGGCGGCGGCCTTGACGCCGGCCTCGTCCCGCCCGCAGACGGCGACCATCCGCGGCGTCGGGTCGATGTCGAAGAAGTGGCCCACCTGGCGGTAGGCGTTGGAGTGCGCCCGGCCCATGAACTTGTAGCCGACCAGTCCGACCCCGATCTCGGCCATGCTCGTTCCCTCCCCGCGATGTCACCGATTCAGACGGTGTGCCCCGACCCGGTCGCCGGGGACAGATTCCGCCTCGCTACGCCCACCAGGCCTCTCCGGCCTGCTCGGTCACGACGTGCTCGCGTAGGAAGCTGACGGCCTTGGTAAAACCCTCGTTGATGCTCAAGAGCGAATCCTCGTGCTCGATCGAGAGGGCGCCGTCGTAGCCCGCCAGCCGGAGTTCACTGACGAGGGCCCGCCAGAACTCGTCGCCGTGGCCATAGCCGACGGTCCGGAAGATCCAGGAGCGGTTGATCTCGTCGGTGTAGGGCTTGGTGTCCAGGACGCCGTTGCGGCGCATGTTGGCCGGGTCGAGCCAGGTGTCCTTCATGTGGACGTGGAAGATGGCGTCGCCCAGTTCGCGGACGCAGGTCAGCGGGTCCATCTGCTGCCAGAAGAGGTGGGAAGGGTCGAAGTTGACGCCGATGGCGTCGCCGCCGATCTCGCGCAGGCGCCAGAACGATTCGGTGTGGTAGGCGACGAAGCCGGGGTGCAACTCGATCGCCACCCGGACCCCGTTGTCCCGGGCGAACCTGCCGGCCTCGCTCCAGTAGGGTGTGACGCGCTCGGACCATTGCCAGTCGAGGGTCTCGGAGAACTCGGTCGGCCAGGGGCAGGTGACCCAGCTCGGCCGCTTCGAGTTCTCCGACTCCCCCGGGCAGCCGGAAAAGGTGATCACGTTCTGGACCCCGAGGGCCCGGGCCAGCTCGACCGTCTGGCGGAAGACCCTGTCGTGCTCGGCGGCGATGGCCTGGTCCGGGTGGAGCGGGTTGCCGTGGCAGGAGAGGGCGCTGATCTGGAGGCCCCGGCTCGTGATGGCGTCCATGAATGCCTTCTGGGCGCCCTCGTCCGCCAGGAGCCGATCGGGGTCGCAGTGGGCATTGCCGGGGTAGCCGCCGGTGCCGATCTCGACGGCCTGGCAGCCGGTCTCCTTGATGTAGTCGAGGGCCTCCTCGAACGGCCGCTGGGCGAAGAGGACGGTGAAGACGCCGATCTGCATGCGGTGCGCTCCCTCGGTGGGTGCCCGGCACGTGGTCGCGACGGGCGAACGATGCCGGGGTCCCGTCAGGCGGGCGATGCCCCGGCGATCCTGGCGCGGCATGATACCAAGGCCTCGCGGAACGGTCGAACGCGGCGAACGACCGCGACGTTGGACACATTCGGTGTGCCGATCGCTGGAGGTGCGGCAGGGGATGACGACTGACCCGACGATGTCTCAACAATGCATAGGGTGGTCAGGGCAGGTCACGTCCGTGACGATCACGCCGGCGCCCCGGTCATCCGGTCAGATCCTGTCCGCTTGCCGCGGTATCGTCGAGGTGTCGCGGTGGCGTGCCGCGCACGACGGGAGGGAGCGACCCGATGAACGACCAGACTTCGCACACCGAGGCGACGACCGGGGACGGGTCTGCCGCCCTCGGGGGGGCCGTCGAGGCCCTATCGATGGCGGCGCTGACGCTCTCCGATGACCGGCTCGGGGACGAGTGGGCCTGGCAGATGTACGACGAAGAAGGACGACGGTTCGCGTTGCTCCACGGCGCGATGGAACTCCGTTCGCTGGCGATCGGGGTCGAGGCCGAGCGGGAGAGGAACGGTCCCCGGATCAGCCTGGCGCAGCGGATCGTCGCTCAGCACCAGGTCGCCACCCGCGACTTGCACGGCCTGGTCGTCGGGCTGGCGGATGATCGGCTGGACCAGGTACCCGCCGAGGACGAG
>JACCVE010000619.1 GCA_013698285.1 Chloroflexia bacterium
ACCTGGCCGAGGACGCAACGGTGACCTCCGACGGCCATCAGCACGCCTATCGGACGGACAAGCGCTCCGCACTGGTGCCCCCCTTCCTCCGGGCGATCCGGGCCGAGGGCGGCACGCCCCGGTTCACCGTCAAGCTGGGCACCTCCGACATGTCGATCGCGGGCCCGGCCTGGGGCTGCCCGATCGTGGCCTACGGTCCGGGGGACGCCTCGCTCGATCATACCCCAGAGGAGCGCCTGCCGCTGGCCGACTACCTGCGGGCGGTCCGGGTGCTGGAACGGGTCCTGGTGGCGCTATGACTCTGAAGACCAACGGGACCATCGAGACATCACCCAACGGCACCGCGACGGTGGCCCCGGTCGTCTCCCGGCCGGGTTCGCCAGCGGGGCAACCGGCCGGAGGCATGGGACTCCGGCTCGGCGTCCTGGTCTCCTACCTACGGCCGGAGGAAAAACTCATCCTGGCGGCGGCCCGGGCCCGGGGCCTCGTCGTAACGCCGCTGTTCGACCGCGACCTGGTGCTGGACTTCGCCGCCCCGGACGCGGCCGCCTCCGGCCTGGCGGTCGACGTGGTGCTGGACCGCAACGTCGCCCACGGCCGGGCCCTGTACACCCTGCGAACCCTGGAGCGGTGGGGGATCCCCACCCTGAACGACTCGGCCACGGTCGCCCTCTGCGACGACAAGGTCCAGACCAGCCTGGCCCTGGTCGCGGCCGGCATCCCGACGCCCCGGACGATGCTGGCCTACTCGGTCGAAGCGGCCCTGAAGGCCTGCGAGGCCCTGGGCTACCCGGCGGTGGTCAAGCCGGTGACGGGCTCCTGGGGACGCCTGCTGGCCAAGGTCAACGGGCCAGAGCAGGCCCGGGCGATCCTGGGCGAAAAACTGGGCCACGGCTCGTTTCACCACGAGATCATCTATGTCCAGGAGTTCGTGGAGAAGCCCGGCCGCGACATCCGGGCCTTCGTCGTCGGCGACAGGGTTTTGGCAGCCTCCTACCGGAGTTCAGAGCACTGGGTCACCAACTCGGCCCGGGGGGCGGTCTCGCTCCCGTGCCCGATCACGCCGGAGATCGAGGACCTGGCCCTTCGCTCCTGCGCCACCGTCGGCGCCCGGCTGGCCGGGGTGGACCTCTTCGAGACGGCGCATGGCCTCCAGGTGGTCGAGGTCAACGGCGGCGGCGAGTTCCGGGGCCTGATGACGACGACCGACGTCGACATCGCCGCCGAGATCGTCGAGGAAGCCATCCGGGTGGCGGCACGGGGCGCCGCCCGGGTCACCGCGATGGTCACCACCGCCTCACCGGTGATGACGGGCGGCATCCACCTATCGACCACGGGTGCGCCAGGTGACCCCGCCCCAGCGTGACTGGGCGGGGTACCATCGCACCCCCGGCCGGTCTACCGCGCACCCGGGTTGACCGCTGGCTCGACGGTTGACGTGGCGGCCGGCACCACCCGCTCGGCCAGACCGTCCCCCGGAATTCCCTCGCGGCGATTCCCATGATGGCGGGCGGCGGATGCGGCGACGCGACGCGATGGCCGGTGGGGGCACCGATCGACCGGGTCAGCCCACGGCACACCGGCCGGGCGGTCCGCCCTGTCGACCAACCGACGCACCACCGTGCCGCTGGCGCGGCTGCGACCCGGCGGACCCGGACGACTCACCCATCAACGACCTCGGCCCGTATAGGTCGAGGCACCAGGAGGCACCAGATGGCGACGGTTTCGGTGATCGGTGGGTCGGGGTACGCGGGGGGCGAGCTGGTCCGGCTACTGCTCGCCCACCCCAGCGCTACCCTGGCACAGGTGACCAGCGAGCGCAACGCCGGCAAGTTCGTCCGCTCGGTCCACCCCAACCTCCGCAAGGTGACGGACCTGAAGTTCTCCAGCATCGAGAAGCTGGAACCCTGCGACGTGCTGTTCGTGGCCCTGCCGCACGGCGTGGCGATGGCCAAGATGGCCGGCTTGCGAACCAAGGCCGAGGTGGTGATCGACCTCAGCGCCGACTTCCGGCTGCGCGACCCGGCGGGCTATCCGACGTGGTACGGGCACGAGCACACCGAGCCGGAGTTGCTGGCCGAGGCGACCTACGGCATCCCGGAACTGCACCGGGCCGAGATCGCCGTGGCCAACCTGATCGCCAGCGCCGGCTGCATGGCGACGGCCTCGATCCTGGGCCTCTACCCCCTCTACCGGGCCGGGGTGGTCGACACGGCGATGCCGGTCTTCATCGAGGCCAAGACCGGCTCGTCCGGCTCCGGCGGCGGGCCGAGCCTGGGTTCCCACCACCCGGAACGGAGCGGCGCCTACCGCTCGTTCAAGCCGACCGGCCACCGCCATACCGCCGAGGTCATCCAGAGCCTGACGCCGGAGGGCGGGCCTCCCCCGCCCGTGTCCTTCTCTGCCACCGGCATCGACGCCGTTCGGGGCATCCTAGCCACCTCGCACGTGACGCTCAAGGAGTCCCTGCCAGAGAAGGATCTCTGGGCGCTCTATCGCGCCGCCTACCGCGACGAGCCCTTCATGCGGCTGGTGAAGGAGTCCGGCGGCATCCACCGCTACCCCGAGCCCAAGCTGCTGACCGGCACCAATTGGTGCGATGTCGGGTTTGAGCGCGACCCGCACGGCAACCGGGTCGTGGTGATGGCCGCCCTCGACAACCTGATGAAGGGGGCGGCCGGGCAGGCCGTCCAAGCCTTCAACATCCGCTGCGGCCACCCGGAGACGACGGCCCTGGAGTTCGCCGGCCTCCACCCCCTTTGACCCCTGTCCCTCTGCCCCCTGCCCCTTGCCACTTATCGTTCTTCCGCCTTCCGCCTTCCGACTGGAGTCCCCGTGTACGTGATCAAGATCGGCGGCGGGGCCGCCATCGGGCCGGAGGCGTTCGGCCGATTCGCGGCCGACCTGGCGGCGCTGGCCGCCGGGGGGCAACGGTGCGTGGTGGTCCACGGCGGCAATGCCGAGTTCAACCGCCTCAGCGAGGCCCTGGGGATGCCTCCCCGGATCATCACCTCGGCCTCGGGTCGGGTCAGCCGCTACACCGACCGGGCGACGATGGACGCCATGCTGATGGCCTACCGGGGCAAGGTCAACGCCACCCTGGTCGGCATCTTCCAGGCGGGCGGGGTCAACGCCGTCGGCCTCTGCGGCCTGGACGGCGCGATCGCCAGCGGGCGGCGCAAGGCCGTCCTGCGGGGAACCGAGGAGGGTAAGGCCAAGGTGCTGCGCGACGACCACTCCGGCACCATCGAGCGGATCGACACCCGGCTGCTGACCCTGCTGCTGGATGGAGGCTACCTCCCGGTCCTGACCCCGCCGATCCTGGGCGCGGGGGGCGTGCCGATCAACGTCGACGGCGACAAGCTGGCCCTGGCCCTGGC
>JACCVE010000001.1 GCA_013698285.1 Chloroflexia bacterium
GCCCGGACGTGATCCGGACCGGCGCCCTCGACGACCCGCGGCGCGGGCGGCGCGGCGCCGGGACGAACGCGATCAGGCGGTCGCTCCAGCGTCGCCGTCTGACCGGGCCGCCCGGGATGGTTGGCCCGCCCGCTCCGGCGGGGGGCATGTGGTCGGGATCGCATGGGCGGCCACGGTCCAGGGGTGGTGCGCGGTGGAGATCGCGGGGTGCTGATCCGCACACGTCGGAGGCGAGGCGCGGGCCGCTCGCCAGATTCGTGATGATACACCGGGCATCACCGACCGGCCCGACGGGCGCCGACGCCTCCGCCAGGCCGGACCCGCGTGGATGCCTCGCGCCGGAGACACGGGTGTTCGCCCCGCACGGTATGATCCGCCCGGGAACTGGCGTCGGGGGGAAGGAGAGCGGGCGGATGTTCGGCCGGGTCGTGGTTGCCAACCGGGGCGAGATCGCCTGCCGGGTCATCGCCGCCTGCCGCGAGGCTGGCCTGGCGGCCGTGGCCATCTACGGTCCCGGAGAGGAGGACGCCCGCCACGTCCGTCTCGCCGATGACGCCTACCGGATCGACCCGGCCGGTGGATCGGACGGGGAGACGCTGCCCTACCTGCGGATCGACGCCATCCTCGATGTCGCCCGCCGGTCGGGCGCGGGCGCGATCCACCCCGGCTACGGTTTCCTGGCCGAGAATGCGGCGTTCGCCTCCGCCTGCGAGGCGGCCGGCATCGTCTTCGTCGGGCCGCCCGCCGGCGCCATCGCGGCGATGGGGGACAAGGTGCGGGCTCGCGAGATCGCCCGAGGGGCCGGGGTGCCGATCGTGCCGGGCACGACCGGACCGGTCCCCGACGCGGCCACGGCCGCCCGCTGGGCAGCGGAGCACGGGTACCCGATCGCGCTGAAGGCATCCGGCGGTGGCGGTGGCCGGGGGTTCCGGATCGCCCGGGAGGAGGCCGAGGTCGCCACGGCGTTCGAGGGCGCCAGTGGCGAGGCGGTCCGATACTTCGCCAACCCGGCCATCTACGCCGAACGCTACATCGACCGGCCCCGGCACATCGAGGTCCAGGTCTTCGCCGATGGGCAGGGGACCGTGGTCAGCTTGGGGGAGCGGGAGTGCTCGATCCAGCGGCGACACCAGAAGCTGGTCGAGGAGAGCCCGTCCCCGGCCGTGACGCCGGCGTTACGGGCCCGGCTCGGCGAGGCGGCGGTGGCCCTGACCCGGGCCGTTGACTACCGGGGCGCGGGGACGATCGAGTTTTTGCTCGACGCCGGGGGAGCGTTCTACTTCCTGGAGATGAACACCCGGATCCAGGTCGAGCACCCGGTGACGGAGCTGGTGACCGGCTTCGACTTGGTCGGGGAACAGCTCCGGGTGGCGATGGGTCGGCCGCTCTCGTTTGGGCAGGGGGACGTCGAGTCACGGGGCCACGCGATCGAGTGCCGGGTCAATGCCGAGGACCCGGGGCGCGATTTCCGGCCCGTGCCGGGGCGGATCACGCTCTTCCGGCCACCGATGGGGATCGGGATCCGGGTCGATGCCGCGATCGACGGCCCGGGCGAGATCCGGCCAGAGTACGACTCGATGGTCGCCAAGGTGATCGTCCACGGCCGTGACCGGGCCGAGGCGGTGGCCAGGATGGCCCGGGCCCTCGCCGAGACCACCGTCGAGGGGGTCCCGACCACCCTGCCATTCCATCGCCTGTTGATGGCCCACCCGGCTTTCGGGCGGGGCGAGACGACGACCGCGTTCCTGGCGGACTATCCGGAGGTGATCCCGTCCCCGGCCGACTCCAGCCGGGGAGATGACTCGCGCGACGACCCGGGCTTGGACGTCGCGCCGGCCGCACGGGACGTGGTGGTCGAGGTGGGGGGGCGTCGGCTCACGGTGCGGGTGCTTGGGGAGGTGGGTGTCCCTGACGGGGGGGCCGAATCCCGTCGCCCGCGGCGCACCGCGAAGCGGGAGCGGCCGGGCCGTGGGCCGGGGGCGGACCCGAATGAGCCGACCCTCTCCAGTCCGGTCCAGGGCACCGTGGTCCGGGTCCTGGTCGAGGTGGGTGGGATCGTGGAGGCGGGACAGGCCGTCTGCGTGGTCGAGGCGATGAAGATGGAGAACACCGTCGCCGCCCACCGGACGGGGACCGTCACCGCGGTATCGGTCGAGGCGGGGACGGCGGTGCGAGCCGGGACGCCGCTGCTGACCATCGCCTGACGCTCCCGGGGGTCGGGACGAG
>JACCVE010000029.1 GCA_013698285.1 Chloroflexia bacterium
GGGACAACGTGGAGATGGGGGTGACGCTGGGGACGCCGGTGGCGATCGAGGAGGGGCTGCGGTTCGCGATCCGGGAGGGCGGCCGGACCGTCGGCGCCGGCGTCGTCACCTCCATCACCAAGTAGGCCACGCCGCTTGACCGGCGACTCTTGACCGGGTCGCCGGTCGCCGTTCCCCGGTGGGATGCCCCACCGCCGGTTCGCTCCGGACACCAACCAGACAACGACCCGCCCGCGGGTGAGAGGTGACGATGGTCGCGCGAAAGACGAGTCAGAAGATCCGGATCCGGCTCAAGGCCTACGACCACAAGATCCTGGACCAATCGGCGTCCAAGATCGTGGAGACGGCCGAGTCGACCGGCGCCAAGGTAGCGGGGCCCGTCCCGCTGCCGACCCGGATCGAGAAGTTCAGCGTGATCCGGTCACCGTTCATCGACAAGGACTCCCAGGAGCAGTTCGAGATCCGCACCCACAAGCGGCTGATCGATGTCCTGGAGCCCAGCAACAACACCATCCGGGCCCTGATGCGGCTCAACCTGCCAGCCGGTGTCGATATCGAGATCAAGCTCTAGGCGACCGTCGCCCGGGGAACACGCAAATCCACCGGCAGCGGGCCGGTGAACACGCTCTATAGGTCGCGGCGGCCCACGATGGCTGACCCGGCTTCCTGAAGGACAGGGGAGAGCCAATGGTACAGGGACTGATCGGGCGTAAGCTCGGCATGACGCAGATGTTCGACGAGCGGGGTATCGTCCACCCGGTGACGGTGGTCGAGACCGGGCCCTGCGTGGTGACGCAGGTCCGGACCGAGGACCGCGACGGCTACGAGGCCGTCCAGCTCGGGTTCGGCCTCGACAAGCGCCTCAACAAGCCGGAACAGGGCCACGTCCGCGCCAGCGGCTTCCAGTCGCGGACCCTGCGCGAGGTCAAGGCGGATGACATCTCCGCGTACTCCGTCGGTCAGGTCATCAAGGCGGACCTCTTCACCGCCGGCGACGTGGTCGACGTCACCGGGACCTCAAAGGGGCGTGGCTTCCAGGGCGGCGTGAAGCGTCACGGCTTCGCCGGTGGCCCCGCTACCCACGGCCAGTCCGACCGCCACCGCGCCCCGGGCTCGATCGGCTCCAGCGCCACGCCGGGCCGGGTCTTCAAGGGCATGCGAATGGCGGGACACATGGGTCACGAGCGGGTCACGGTGCAGAACCTCGAGGTCATGCGGGTCGATACCGATCGCAACCTGCTCCTGATCAAGGGATCGGTGCCCGGCCCGACCAAGGGACTGGTCATGGTCCGGCGGGCGGCGAAGCGGCCGGTGAAGCGGTAGAGGGCCGGCGGTAGTCAGGCCGGTGATCCGGGCCGCACGTGTGACGAGGGATGAGGAACGATGGCGATGCAGGTGAACATTCATGACGCGACGGGGGCGGTCGTCGGCCGGGCGGAGCTCGACGAGACCGTTTGGGGGGTGGAACCGCACATCGCGGTGATGCACCAGGCCCTCCTGCGCCAGTTGGCGAACGCTCGCAAGGGCACCCACAAGACCAAGACCCGCGGCTTCGTCCGCGGTGGTGGCAAGAAGCCCTACCGCCAGAAGGGCACCGGACGCGCCCGCCAGGGTTCCACCCGCGCCCCCCAGTGGAAGGGTGGCGGCGTGGTCTGGGGCCCCCAGCCCCGCGACTACAGCCAGGCCATGCCGCGCAAGATGCGCCGTTTGGCCATCCGCTCGGCCCTCTCGGCCAAGTTGCGGGACGAGCGCCTGACCGTGGTCCGCGGCCTCTCGGAGATCGAACCGCGGACCAAGGCGATGCGGGGCATGCTGGCCACGCTGCCCCAGTCCCGCTCGATGCTGATCGCGGTGCCGTCCAAGGAACACGCCGAGGCGGTCTACCGCTCGGCCAGCAACCTCCAGGACGTCCACGTCATCACCGCCCCGATGCTGAACGTCCGCGACGTGCTGAAGTACGACCGGCTGGTCATCATGGAAGAGGCGATCGAGGTGGTCGAGGGGCTGTGGGCGCTGCGTGGCGCCGCCCGGGTCCCGGGCCGGTTCCGTAAGGCCCGGTTGGCCCGGCTGCGACGGCGGCAGGGGAATATCCTCGCCGCGAAGGGCGCCCGCGTGGCGCGGGAGCTGACGTCATGAGCGGACTGAGGATGGAGGACGTCCTGCGGCGTCCGCTGATCACCGAGAAGAACACCGAACTGATGACCCGAGGCCAGTACACCTTCGAGGTGGCCCCGGAGGCGAACAAGATCCAGATTCGCCAGGCGGTCGAGGCGACCTTCAATGTCAAGGTGGTCTCGGTCAACACGCTGAACGTCAAGCCGAAGCCGAAGTCTCGCGCCGTGCGACGGGGCCGGGGCCGGATCGAGGGACATGGCCCCCTCCGCAAGAAGGCCTACGTCACACTGGCGCCGGGTCAAGAGATCGACCCGTTCAACCTGTAGGCCGGAGGGGAACACGTCATGCCTATCCGTCGTTATAAGCCGACCTCTCCCGGTCGCCGGTCGATGTCGGTCGCCATCTTCGACGACCTGACGAAGAAGCGTCCCGAGAAGAGCCTGACCGAATCGCTGCGCCGCAAGGCCGGGCGCAACAACGCGGGCCGGATCACGACCCGCCACCAGGGCGGCGGCCACAAGCGGCTCTACCGGATCATCGACTTCAAGCGGAACAAGGTCGGCATCCCGGCCAAGATCGCGTCGATCGAATACGATCCGAATCGCTCGGCCCGGATCGCCCTGCTGTTCTATGTAGACGGCGAGAAGCGCTACATGCTGGCCCCGGTCGGAGTGAAGGTCGGCGACACGGTGGTCGCCGGACCGGACGCGCCGATCCGGACCGGCAACGCCCTGCCGCTGGCCCGCATTCCGACCGGGACCCAGATCCACAACATCGAGTTGTACCCTGGCAAGGGTGGCCAGATGGTCCGCTCGGCCGGCACATCGGCCCAGCTCATGGCGAAGTCCGACAAATACGCCCAGATCCGGATGCCCTCCGGCGAGGTGCGGCTGGTCAACCTGAAGTGCATGGCCACCCTCGGCCAGGTCAGCAACGTCGACCACGAGAACATCCAGATCGGCAAGGCCGGCCGCAGCCGCCACATGGGCCGTCGCCCGACTGTCCGGGGCTCGGTGATGAACCCCCGCGACCACCCACATGGTGGTGGTGAGGGCAAGGCACCGATCGGCATGAATCCCAAGACCAAGTGGGGTAAGCCCGCCACCAAGCGGACCCGCAACAACAAGCGGACCGACAGCATGATCGTCCGGAAGCGACCGACGCGCGGCCGCTCGCGCAGCAGATAGTCATCACCCGGCCCGGCGACGGGTCACGAGCGACGAGGCCGGCCCACCACCCACGGGGGACGGTGCGGCCACTGGCGGAGGAAGTGCATGGTCCGGTCATCGAAGAAGGGTCCCTACATCGACGAGAAGTTGATGATCAAGATTGAGAACCTGAACCGGTCGAGCGAGCGGCGGGTGATCCGCACCTGGGCCCGCGCCTCGACCATCTTCCCGGGGATGGTCGGGCACACGGTGGCGATCCACAACGGTCGCCAGCACGTCCCCATCTTCATCAGCGAGCAGATGGTCGGTCACCGGCTCGGCGAGTTCGCGCCGACGCGGACGTTCCGGGGCCATGGCAAGGACGCGGACCGGCGAGCCCGGCGCTAGCGAGCCGGTGGAGGTCCAGCCGCGCGGCGGCGAGAAGGGATAGGACACGATGGAAGTACGAGCGAGTGTCAGCCGGGTCCGTTGCTCGCCGCGCAAGGCGCGACTGGTGGTCGACGCGGTCCGTGGCAAGCGGGTAATGGACGGGATCGCGATCGCCCGGTTCTTGCCCAACAAGACCGGCACCGATGTCGAGCGGCTCCTGAAGTCGGTCGCGGCGAACGCCGAGAACAACTTCGACCTCGATCCGGAAGACCTCTGGATCAAGGCGATCTACGCCGACGACGGGCCGTCCTTCCGGCGCTTCAAGCCGAAGGCCCGCGGCCGGGTCGGCCCGATCATCAAGCGGACGTGCAGTATCAGCGTGGTGGCGGAAGATCGAGAGGAGCGACGCTAATGGGACGCAAAGTCAATCCGATCGGGTTCCGCCTCGGGATCTCCAGCGAGTGGGAATCCAAGTGGTACGCCGATCGCAACTACACCGAACAGCTCCATGAGGACCTCAAGATCCGCCGGATCGTGATGGCCGAGGCGGGTCGGGCCGGCGTCTGCCGGATCGAGCTGGAGCGGGCCGCGAACCGGGTCGACGTGACCCTGTTCACGTCCAAGCCCGGCATCGTGATCGGCAAGCAGGGCGCGAATGTCGAGCGGATCCGCAAGCTGCTGGAGACGCAGGTCGGCAAGAAGATCCACATGCGGATCGAAGAGGTGAAGGTCCCCGAGACCAACGCCCAACTCATCGCGGAGAGCATCGCCGAGCAGATCGGCCGCCGTGTCGCCTACCGCCGGGCGGTCAAGCACGCGGTCCAGCAGGCGATGCGGCGCAACGCCAAGGGCATCAAGATCCGCCTCTCCGGCCGCCTGGGTGGCGCCGAGATGAGCCGGTCGGTGAGCGAGATGGACGGCCGGGTCCCCCTGCACACCCTGCGGGCGGACATCGACTTCGCCGTCGTCCACGCCCACACGACCTACGGCCGGATCGGGGTCAAGGTCTGGGTCTACAACGGTGACAAGATGCCGGAGCGAGCGGTCGCGACGGAGGCCACCCTGACGGCCGACTTGGCCGCGATGCCGGCCGACTAGACGGATAATGGGATGCCAGACGCCGGTCGCGATGGCGACCGGGCGTGGTGAGGGCGGACGAGGAGCACGACGATGTTGATGCCGAAGCGGACGAAATACCGCAAGATGATGCGGGGCCGGATGAAGGGGAAAGCCTACCGCGGCTCGACCATGTCGTTCGGCGAATATGGCCTTCAGGCCATGGAGCCGGCCTGGGTGAACAGCCGCCAGATCGAGGCGGCCCGGCGGGCGATCACCAACTACCTGAAGCGTGGCGGTAAGGTCTGGATTCGGATCTTCCCGGACAAGCCGGTCACCCAGAAGCCCGCCGAGACCCGGATGGGCTCCGGCAAGGGCAACCCGGAGTTCTGGGTCGCGGTCGTCAAGCCCGGTCGCCTCCTCTTCGAGGTCGCCGGGGTCCCTCGCGCCAGCGCCGAGGAGGCCCTGAAGCGAGCCGCGATGAAGATGCCGATGGCCTGCAAGACGGTCGTCCGCGAACACCCGGGGACCGTGGCGGTCGAGGAGGTGAGCGCGTGAACGCGACCGAGATCCGTGCCCTCGACGATATCCAGCTCGAGGGACAACTGACTGCCCTCCACGGCGAGTGGCGCGACCTGCGCTTCGACGAGGCGGTCGGCAAGCTGACGACCACCTCCCGTATCCGGGAGATCCGGCGGTCGATCGCCCGCATCCACACCATCCGCACCGAGCGCACCCTGGACGCGGCGCTGCAGGCGGGTGAGCCCATCCGTCAGAAGCGCCGCGAGCGCTCGGCGCCGTCCTGGAAAGGAAAGAAGCGATGACCGATACCGCGACGACCACCCCCTCTGGCCTCGGCCGGACCCAGGAGGTGCACCAGCAGCACCGGCGGGCCCAGAAGGTCGGCCGGGTCGATAGCAACAAGATGGACAAGACCGTGGTCGTCACGGTCGACTACGTCAAGCGTCACCCCCTCTACCACAAGCGGATGACCCGGACCAGCCGGTTCTTCGCTCACGACGAGAACAACCTCTGCAACCAGGGGGACCTCGTCCGGATCGAGGAGGTCCGGCCGCTCTCGAAGAAGAAGCGGTGGATCGTCCGCGAGATCATCGAGCGCGGCATCCAGATCTAAGCCAGAGCCACCGGCGCGAGCGACCGGAGACGATCGACCCCCGGTGGGTGAGAGGAAACGACGGTGATCCAGCAGCAGACTCGATTGCGGGTGGCGGACAACAGCGGGGCACGGGAGATCATGTGCATCCGCGTGCTCGGCGGCTCGTCTCGCCAGTACGGCAGCGTCGGTGACACCATCATCGCGTCGGTCAAGCTGGCCCAGCCGAACGCGGCCGTCAAGAAGGGCGACGTCGTCCGGGCCGTGATCGTCCGCACCGCCCAGGGCTACGGTCGTCCCGACGGCAGCCACATCAAATTCGACGACAACGCGGCGGTGCTGATCAACCCGCAGGGCAACCCGCGCGGCACCCGCATCTTCGGCCCGGTCGGTCGCGAGCTGCGTGACCGCCAGTTCATGCGGATCGTGTCGCTGGCGCCCGAGGTCTTGTAGGTCACGGACCGGCGTCGGGTACCGGCGGTGGCAGGAGACGGAGTTCGAGGATGAGAAAGATTCGTACCGGGGACAACGTCCTGGTGACCAGCGGCCGCAACGCCGGGTCGCGCGGCATCGTCCGCCAGAACATCATCGATCGCGACCGGGTCGTGATCGAGGGTGTCAACATCGTCAAGAAGCACCTGAAGCGGGGGCGCGCCCGCCAGGCCGGGATCGTGGAGGTCGAAGCGGCCCTGCACGTCTCCAACGTCCGCCTCATCTGCCCGGCCTGCGACCAGCCGACGCGGGTCGGGATCCGGACGGGACCGGTCGGGAAGAACGTTCGGTATTGCAAGAAGTGTGACGAGACGGTTCCCCAGCCCACCGCCTGAGTGGGGACAGGGTTCACGGCTACCGAAGATCACATAGGACGCTGACGGAGACGAGAACGGTGGCCTGAGCGTTGCCCGCGGGCGCGGACCAGGCGTGATCACCGGACATGGGTATACGACAGGTAGGGAGCGACAGACGATGACCGACCGACAGGGACGCCCCCGAACGGGCGCGCGCAACGCCGACACGACGCCGACGCCGCTGCCGACCGGCGGCGATGCCCCCATCTCGGAGGGCTACGTGCCCCGCGTCCGGGACCAGTATCGCGAGCAGATCGTGCCGGCGATGATGGAGGAGTTCCGGTATTCCAACGTCATGCAGGTGCCCAAGCTCGAGAAGATCGTCCTCAACATCGGTCTCGGCGAGGCCGTGGCCAACCCCCGCGCGCTCGACGCCGCGATCGACGACCTGACCCGGATTGCTGGTCAGCGGCCGGTCACGACCCGGGCCAAGCGCTCGATCGCGGCCTTCAAGCTGCGGGAGGGGATGCCGATCGGCGCGATGGTCACCCTCCGCAACGTGAAGATGTACGAGTTCTTCGACCGCCTGGTGGCGATCGCCCTCCCCCGTATTCGGGATTTCCGCGGCATCTCGCCCAATAGCTTCGACGGGCGCGGCAACTACACCCTCGGCCTCCGCGAGCAACTCGCGTTTCCCGAGATCGACTATGACCGGATCGACAAGACCCGGGGCCTGGAGGTGAGCTTCGTCACCTCGGCCCGGACCGACGAGGAGGGGCGACGCCTCCTCACCCTGCTGGGCATGCCGTTTGCCCGGACCGAGCAGCCGTAGCGAATCGCGCGTACCCGGGCCCGGGCCCGGTCGAGGAGGAGAATCGATGGCGAAGACATCGTCGATCGTGGCGTCTCAGAAGACTCCAAAATTCGCGGTGCGGAGGGTGAACCGGTGCCGCCTCTGTGGCCGCAGCCGGGCCTACATGCGGAAGTTCGGCACCTGCCGGATCTGCTTCCGCGAGCTGGCCTCGGTCGGCCGGTTGCCGGGCGTGACGAAGTCGAGTTGGTAGGCGGGGCGCCCGGCAGGCGACCGGAGATGGACGGAGAGGCGACGCAATGAGTGTGAACGACCCCATCAGCGACATGCTGACGCGCATCCGCAACGCCGGCATGGCGCGGAACCCGGAGACGACGATGCCCTCGACCAAGGTGCTCGTGGCCATCGCCGGGATCCTGAAGGAAGAAGGCTACATCGCCGAGTTCGAGGTGATCGAGAAGCGGCCGCAGAACCAGCTCAAGCTGACCCTGCGGTACGGTGCCGACAAGCGCCACTCGATCCGGGAGATCAAGCGGGTCAGCAAGCCCGGCCTGCGTATCTATGCCGGCCGCGACAAGTTGCCTCGCGTTCGCAGCGGCTTGGGCATCGCGGTCGTCAGCACGCCCCAGGGCGTGATGACCGGCTATGAGGCCCGGCGGCGCGGCATCGGCGGCGAAGTGCTCTGCACCGTCTGGTAGCGGGGGAGGGAGGAAGACGATGTCACGGATCGGTCTACGGCCCATCCCCATCCCGGCGGGGGTGGATATCCAGATCGCGGACGACAACCGGGTCACGGTGAAGGGTCCCAAGGGACAGCTCGACGCCCGCTTCGACCAGGACATGCGATTGTCCCGGGAGAACGGCACCCTGTCCGTCGCCCGGCCCGACAACGAGCGCGCCCACCGCTCGTTGCACGGGTTGACCCGCACGCTGATCAGCAACATGGTCGTCGGGGTGACGGACGGCTACAAGAAGGACCTCGAGATCCAGGGCGTCGGCTATCGCGCCGCGATGGACGGCAAGGTCCTGGTCCTCAGCCTCGGCTATTCCCACCCGGTGCGGATGGAGCCCCCGGAAGGGATCTCCTACACGCTGGACGGGATCACCCGGGTCTCGGTGGTCGGCATCGACAAGCAGGCCGTCGGTGAAGAGGCCGCCCGCATCCGCCGGGTCCGGCCGCCGGAGCCCTACAAGGGCAAGGGTGTCCGCTACACCGGTGAGCAGGTCCGGCGCAAGGCCGGCAAGGCCGGCAAGGCCAAGTAGACGACGGAGCTGACAGAAGTCCCATCGCCGCGTCGTCGGGCCCTGGCTCGGCGAACGGGCGGCGGGCGCGGACGGGAGTCACCCGCGGGTGACCGGAAGGACAAGAGACGATGCCTCGAACGAAGTGGCGCCGCGCGCTGACGCCGCGCAAACGACGACATGTGCGGGTCCGGGCAAAGGTCCACGGGACCGCCCGCCGACCACGCCTCAACGTCTTTCGCTCCTCGGCCCACATCTACGCCCAGGTGATCGACGACGTGACCGGCACGACGATGGTCTCGGCCTGCGACTTGGAGCAGGAAGTCCTCGACCGGGCCGGTGAGGGCGCCAAGAAGATGGACAAGGCCAAGGCGGTCGGCGCGGTCGTCGCCGAGCGGGCCAAGGCCCAGGGCTATGACTTGGTCGTCTTCGACCGGGGCGGCTTCCTGTACCATGGCCGGGTCCGCGCCGTCGCGGACGCCGCCCGCGAGGCGGGCCTCACCTTCTAGACACTCGATGACCGGGACCCGACACCGCTGACCCGGCGAGGGACGTTCGCCGGTCGCGAACGACACGACGTTCACGTCACGCGTCACCGGATCGCCCTCGGGCGGGACGGACGGCGGGACACCAGGAGGCAGGATGGACCGAAACAGGGACGGTGGTTCCCGTCGGCGTGGCGGTGAAGACAGCGAATTCGAGGAGCGCGTGGTCCAGATCAACCGCGTCTCCAAGGTGATCAAGGGCGGCCGGCGCTTCAGCTTCGGCAGCCTGATCGTGATCGGCGATGGCAAGGGCCGCGTCGGGGCCGGCATCGGCAAGGCCAACGAGGTCCCGGACTCGATCCGCAAGGGCGTCGAGGCGGCCCGCAAGCAGATGATCACCGTGCCGCTGGACGGCACGACGATCCCCCACCAGGTCCTGACCTCGTTCGGGGCCTCGACGGTGCTGCTGAAGCCGGCCGCGCCGGGCACGGGCGTGATCGCCGGCGGGGGGGCCCGCGCGGTCCTCGAGGCGGCGGGAGTGCGCGACGTCCTGACGAAGTCGCTCGGTAGCAATAACCCGGTCAACGTCGTCCAGGCGACCTTGAAGGCCCTCCAGGAGCTGGAGTCGGTCGAAGCCGTCCAGCAGCGTCGGCACCGGACCAGGACGCTGCGCAAGCCATACCCGACCCCGGAGGAGCGCTCCGGCGTGCCGACGATGACGGCCTCCCAGCCGCCCCGGCGCAACGAGCGCGGTGGACCCGGTGGTGGGGCCGGTGGCCGCGGTGGCCGGCCAGGTGACAATCGAGGCCGTGGTCCGGGTGGCGGGCCTGGCGGACCGG
>JACCVE010000068.1 GCA_013698285.1 Chloroflexia bacterium
CCCCCCTTCCGTCTTCCGTCTTCCGTCTTCCGTCCCGGAGCATCGCGAATGTCCGACACCCCCGACCAGCCACGCGACAAGGCCGACCTGCTCGCCCGGATCGACGCGGCCCACGCCGAACTCGACGCCGCCATCATCGGCATCCCGGCCGACCAACTCGGGTCCCTGCGCGACGCCGAGGGCTGGTCGGTCGCCGACCACCTCGCCCACCTCACCGCCTGGGAGCGTTCGATGCTCGCCCTCTTTTCCGGCCGGCCACGCCACGAGGGCTTGGGCATCGACCGGGAGACCTACGAGGCCGGGGACATCAACGCGATCAACGCGGCCGTCCGAGCGACCTCCGCCGGCCAGTCTGCCGACGCGGTGATCGCCGCCTTCGAGCGGACTCACGCCGACCTGATGGCCCGCGTCACCACCATGTCCGACGACGACCTCCGCCAGCCCTACGCCCACTTCCTCCCGGACGAGCCCGGTTCCGGTTTCGGCAACGATTCCGGCGACCCGATCCTCTGGCGCCTCTGCGGCAACACCGCCGACCACTTCGCCGAGCATTGCGCCGATCTGCTGGCGATGCGCCCGGCGTGATGATGCCGAATCGCGTTCTTATCACCATTGCATGGTAGGGGCACCGCTCGCTGCGACCTTCTCAGGGACAAACGAGACATTTTGGACAATGTGTTAGGTAACCAGGTACAGCCAGCGTCGCCCCACCGTCTTTTCCGTCCGGAGCGAGGCATCGCCAACATGAGCACATCGCCCAATCAACCCCGCAACAAGGCAGACCTCCTGTCCCGGCTCGATGCGGCTTGGGCCGACCTCCGAACCGCGCTCGCCGCCATCCCGGCCGGCGACCTCGAAACCGTTCGAGACGCCTCTGGCTGGTCCGTCGCCGATCACCTAGCGCACGTCACCGCCTGGGAACGGTGGAAGGTCGCCCTGCTCCGGGGTGAGTCCCGTGCCGTGAGCCTCGGCGTCAGCGAAGACCTCTACGGTTCCGACGATACGGACGCGATCAACCAAGCGATCCGGGCCGCCTCCGTGGGCCAGACGGCCGAAGCGGCGCTCGCCGCCGCCGAACGGACCCACTCCGACCTGACCGCCCTCGTCACGACCCTCTCGGACGAGGATCTCCGGCAACCCTACGGTCAATTCATGCCGGACCAGCCCGCCATCGAGGGCGATCCCACTCTGCTCGGCCTGTGCGCCTTCACCCTCGACCACATCGCCGAGCACGTGGGCTTGCTAGGTGAGATGCGCCCGGCCTGAGACATATCTCCAGATGGACTGCTCCGGCCCATGGCAGCGCGATGTGCGCCACGTCCGACCGAACGATCATCCGGCCGACGCCATCGCCAGGACGCAGAAACCAGCCGGTCCGTCAGGGGTGGACTGGAACTCCGTGCGGATATCGACGAATCCTGCTGCCCGGACGACGTTTTCCACCTCGCCGGGTCCAAAGAGTCTCGCGCCGGCCTGGCTCAGACCCAAAGCGGCCCGTCCTGGCATCCGGTCCCGCTCCTGATAGGCGAGGGCGAGCGTACCGCCGGGTCGCAGGACTCGACCGAGTTCTCGCACCGTGGCGACCGGGTCGGGCCAGAAGTAGATGACGTGCGTGCCGCAGACGACATCAAAGGACTCGTCGGAGTCGGATAATGATCCGGCATCTCCCTGGCGCAGTTCCAGCCGCCCCGCGGTGATGTCCGCAGCATGCCGGGAACGCGCCTGGCGGACCATCAACTCCGAGGCATCCACCCCGACCACGATGCCGTCTGGAACCCTGATGAGGAGTTCCGCCAGGACGACGCCCGGGCCGAAGCCCACCTCCAGCACCCTGTCTCGTGGCTTGACGGCGAGACGTTCGACCATCCACAAGTTGAGTGAGGCATTACCCTGCCGCATGAGGCGGGCGGTGAGCCGACCCATCGGGCCACGGGGATGCCTGAGGTTGCTGCCGATCACTTGGGTGAGGCGTTGCATGGCGAGGACCTCCGAACCGGGATGCCCGAGGGACGCGACCATCGACCGAACCCAGGTCCATATGCCAACGTGGCGATGGCCAGTCGCGTCGGCATCTGGCGCAGGATACGGCGACGACAGCCAGTATGCGCCGGTGTCCCGCTCTCGTCCCACCGGCCTGCAATACCTCACCCGGTGTTCTTCAACCCCCCGGCGATGCCGTTGATCGTCGCCAGGGCGGTTCGCAGGAGCGCATCCGTCGGGCCCTCCCGGCGCAGGCGACGCAGCACCTCGACCTGGATGAAGCTCAGGGGATCGACGTAGGGGTTGCGGCGGCGGACCGAGCGCTGCAGGATCGGCTCGCGGTCGAGGAGTCGGGCCTGACCCGTCACGTCGAGGAGCATGCGCACGGTCAGGTCCCACTCGGCCGTGATCGTGTCCCAGATCGCCGTTCGGACCTCCTCCGATTCGACCAATGCCACGTACCGCTCGGCGATTCCGCGGTCGGCCTTGGCCAGGGCCAGTTCGGCGTTCGCCAGGGTGGCCGTGAAGAAGGGCCAACCCGCGTCCATCTCCCGCAGCAGCTCAATGCCCGCCGAGTCCCGGCCCGCTGCCAGGGCCGTCCCCAATCCGAACCAACCCGGCAACAGGATGCGGGCCTGGGTCCAGGAGAAGACCCAGGGGATCGCCCGCAGGTCCTCGATCGCGGCGGACGCGGTGCGGCGGGCCGGGCGGGAACCGAGTTGGTGCCGGGAGATCTCCTCGATCGGCGTCGCGCCGTGGAAGAAGGTGATGAACCGTGGGTCGTCGTAGACCAGGGCCCGGTAAGCCACGGCCGAGGCGTCGGACATCTGGGACATGGCCGCATGATACGTCCGCAGGCGCTCAGGGTTGGGATCAGGGAGGGCCCCGGCACTGGCGACCAACACCGCCCCGGCGACCAGTTCCAACTCCCGGTGGGCGATCGCCGGCATGGAGTAGCGGGCGGAGATCACCTCCCCCTGCTCGGTCAGCTTGATCCTGCCGCCGACGGTGCCCGCCGGTTGGGCCAGGATGGCCGTGTTGGTCGGCCCCCCGCCTCGCCCGATCGAGCCGCCCCGGCCGTGGAAGAAGACCAGGCCGACGCCCGCCCCGGCCATCGTCCCGGCCAGCGCCACCTCCGCCTCGTGCAGGCCCCAGGACGACGCCAGGTACCCGACGTCCTTATTGGAGTCGGAGTACCCGATCATGATCTCCTGGATATTCCCCTGGGCCGCCAGCGCCGCCCGGTACGACGGCTCCGTGAGCAGGGTCGCCATGGTCTCGGCCGAGGCCTTGAGGGTGTGGCCCTGCTCAAAGAGAGGTGCGACCCTCAGCCGAGCCCCGTGCCCGCCGACCCCGGCCAGGCCGCTCTCCTTCATCAGGAGGAGGACTTCCAGCACGTCGGAAGGGGCGTCGGTGCCGGAGACGACGTAGGTCTCGATCGCGCCCCGGTGATCTCCCGCGAGCAGGTCGCGGACCGTCCGGAAGGTCTCGATCGTGCCCCGGACCTCGTCCGGCAGGTCGTCCAGGGTCCCGGGCACCAGAGGGCGGGGGTCGCGCAACTCCCGGCAGAGCAGGGCGAACCGGTCGTCCTCGGCCAGGCCCCGGTAGTCGGGCTCGACCCCCGTCGCCGCCAGCACCGCGTGCAGGGCGGCCTCGTGCCGCTTGGCATGTTCCCGGATGTCGAGGGTGGCCAGGTGGAAACCGAAGACCTCGGCCTGCCGGATCGCGTCGTGCAGGTCGCCGCCGACGATCAGTCTCTCGCCCTGGGCCAGCAGCGAGGCCTCGACCAGGCGCAGGTCCGCCACCAACTCGGCCGCGTCCCGATAGCCTGCGGCGTGGTCTCCGGCGTCCCGCCGCATCGCGCGGACCCGCTCCCGGGCCAGGGTCAGCAACTGCCGGTAGGGCTCGGTGGCGTTGAGGCGACCCAGGTCGGCGGCGAGCGCCGGGAACAGCGCCCGGTACTCCGCGACCCGGGGGGCGATGATCTCGGCCGGCCCGGCGGCCCACTCTGACACCGAGAGGCGGCCGGCCAGCTCCGTCAGCCGCTCGTCCCAGAATCGCAACGCGACATCACGCATCAGGCCAAGGGTCTGTCGAGTCACCTCCGGGGTCACCGCCGGGTTGCCGTCCCGGTCTCCCCCCATCCACGTCCCGAGCGTCAGGAACGGCGGCACCGCCACCGGCCGGTCGGGAAACGTGGCGACTAACGCCTCCTCTAGGTCGCGATAGATGCGCGGGATGGCGTCGAGCAAGGTGGACTGGACGTAGACCAACCCGGCCCGCACCTCGTCGAGGACGGTCGGGGTGCCGGTCCGCAGCTCGTCGGAACTCCACAGCTCGGCCACGGTCGAGCCGATCCGGGCCCGGGCCCGCTCTTCCTCCTCGGGAAGGGGATGGCGCTCGTCCAGATCCCGCAGGGCGGCGAAGATGCGGGCCAGCTTGTCGATCACGGTCCGCCGCCGGGCCTCGGTCGGGTGCGCGGTCAGGACCAGGCGGACCTCGGCCCGGGCCAGTAGGTCGCGGATCGCGTCCGGCCCCTGGCCCTGATGGGCCAGCAGGTCGATCGCCTCTCGCACCGACCCCCGCCGGGGAGCGGGGTGGACCTCGGCCGCGCGGCGCCGGACGCGGCGGATGCGCTCGTTGTCCTCGGCCAGGTTGATGAGCTGGAAGTAGCTGGTGAAGGCCCGGACCAGCGTCTGCAGGCCCCGCTCGTCACAGGCCGCGACCCGGGCGGTGAGGCGTTCGCCGGCCGCCTCGTCCCCCGCCCGGTAGGCCTTGCCGAGGGCCCGGACCTCCTCCTCGTCGGCAAAGGCCGCCTCGCCCGCCTGGGACCGGATCGCCTCCCCGAGCAACCCGGCCAGGAGATAGATATCGTCCGAGAGCGTGCGCGCCTCTCCCATCTGGTTGTCTCCCCGTCGCCCGGGCCACGGTCGAGCGTCTCTTGCCGCCGGACACCGCCGCCTCCGGGCGTCACCGGCCGCGGACCACCGGCCGGAATCTCGCCCGCTCCGGCACTATAGTAGAGCCGCATCACGGCACGGTACCCGCTCGGTCCCCGGGGCATTGGGCCGGATGAACAAACCGTGCCAGCCGGCGCTGTCACCGTTTCCGGACCGCTTGTCGCCTGGAGACATCAGGGGGCCGGTCTCGCCCCGGACGGACCAGCCCCGGCGAACCGTGCGGCGCACCCGCTGACCGACCACATCCGCCATACGCCGGGGAGAGGACCGCCGACGATGACCGCACCCAGGCACGCCATCCCCGTGACGCTCCGCCGGGCCACGTCTGCCGACGCCCCGACCCTGCTCGCCTGGCGGCGGGAGCCGAGTGCCGCCCGCTTCCAACCCCTCAGGGACCGACCGCTGGACGCCCTTCGTCACGAATTGGAGATCGACGGTGCCAAGCCAATCGATGCCGCGTTCGACGGCTCGGGCCGGTTCATCGTGGTCGCCGGGGGCGAGGACGCCGGTTGGGTCACGCTCCAGCGGGTGGATCGGGACGACCGGACCGCGAGCGTCGGGTATACCATTGCCGAACGATTCCGAGCTCGCGGGATCGCGACCGCCGCTGTGCGGGCCGTCATCGACATCGCCTTCGGCCCGCTCGGCATCGAACGCCTCGGGGCAGTCGCGGCGGTCGAAAACATCGCCTCCCGCCGGGTCCTGGAACGGAGCGGCTTCCGGTTTGAGGGGATCGCTCGCGGTCTTCTCGTCATCGCCGGGGAGCGCGTCGACCACGCGACATACGGCCTCCTCGTGACCGACCATCGACCATTTTTGAACGCCATCGCCTCTCAGGAATGATCATGAGCATTCAGCAGGATTCGGCCGGGACGATCACCGGCATCTTCGTCAGTCCGGAGGCCGGGGCGCCGATGCGGTCCCTCGACTGGGTCGAGGCGGTCGCCGGGCAGGGCCTCGCCGGTGACCGCTACCAGCACGGCGACGGGTTCATGTCCGACCGGCGCGGGGGCGGGCTGGAATTGACCCTGGTCGAGGAGGAGGCCCTGACCTCCCTATCGGCCGAGAACGGGGTCGAGATCACGGCCGCCGATAGCCGCCGCAACCTGGCGACGCGCGGAGTGGACCTCGCCGCCCTGGTCGGGCGACAGTTCCGGATCGGCGAGGTCGCCTGCCAGGGCGTCCGCCTCTGCGAGCCCTGTGTCCGGATCGAGCAACTCATCGGCAAACCCTTCGTTCGGCCGATGGTCCACCGGGCCGGGCTGCGGGCCGATATCCTGTCGTCGGGCATTGTGCGGGTCGGCGACACGGTCGTTGTGCTCCCGGAGGACGGTGATGTCCAAACACCCACCGCCGTCCCAGCCACCGCGGACCACGACCCGGATCGCCATTGAGCGCACACCGTCGTCATCCTCTGAGCTCCTGACCGACCCCGCGACACCCGGTGCTGGTGACCGGGAACCGCCAATGCGCACCACCGACCACCACGACTCGACCGAGGAGAATGCCCGATGGCCGCTCCGGCCCCAGCCACCGATACCCCCGTTTCCCGCCCCGCCCCGGACGGCGCGGACCCGGCGTCGGCCGTGACGACTCCCGTCCCCGGCACCTCTCCCGCTGATCCCGGTCACCCGACCGGGCCACTGACCCCGGAGGAGATCGCGGACCGCCTGGTCC
>JACCVE010000070.1 GCA_013698285.1 Chloroflexia bacterium
CGCTTGCCTTCAGCGACCCAGCGATCATCCGCCTCACCAGCGAGGCGTTCATCCCGGTGGCCGAGAACAGCTCCGGACTCGAACGGCAACGGGACGACAAAGGCGAGTTCTTCCGGCATATCGCCGAGCGAGGGCACTACGGTGGCCGCACGTTCCCGACCGCGAGCCGGCAGGGGCAGTACGCGTTCACCGCCGACGGCCGCTTCCTCGCCTCGATCAATACCCGCGACCCGCGGGAGATGGAGGACATGCTGCGGACCGCGCTCGCCAGGTGGCGCGATGGCGATGCCGGCACCGCCCCGGCACCGGTCGGGCTCGCGGACGAGAACCCGCTCCCCAGCGGCTATCCCGAGGACGGCCTGGTGCTCCGCGTCGCCGCCCGCGACCTGCCGCGTGAGGTAGATACCCGGCCGGACGACTGGCGCACGGTCGCCTGGTACCTCGATTACGCCTGGTTCCTCCAGGAGGAGGCGCGAACACTCGTGCCAGGGCCGCGGGCCATTGGCGCCCGGTCGTCGACGCCGCGCGGGGTCGCACACCGTCTCGCCCGCTTCCACCTGCGCGACTTCGTCCGGGGCGAACCCTTCGTGTGGCCGGTGGAGGCGGTCCAAGAGGCAACGCTCACATCCGAGATCACCGGCATCGAGGGACCACTCGTGCGGCTCACGCTCCGTGGGACGATGACGCTACGGCATGAAGCGCGATGGGTCCGGCCGGAAGACGGTGAGGAACGACACTACGATTCCGGGTATGATGCGACGCTCTTCGGCGAAGCCGCGTGGGACGACGAGCGGCAGACCTTCGTGGCCTTTGATCTGGTGGCGACGGGCGACCGGCACGGGGCCAACCAATACAACAACCGCGAGGACGATCTGGGACCGGAACCGATGGGCATCGGCTTCACGCTGGCCGGAGAGACCCCGGCGGACCGCACCCCGCCGCATCTCCTCCGGAATTGGCGACGGGATGCTCACGACGGAGACGCTGGCCTGGCCGCCGTCCGACGCCAGCCCTACTTCCAGGCCAGCGAGACACCTTGACGACCGTAGGGACGCGCCGGGGCGGGAGCACGTGGTGGACACGACGAGCGCCGACACCGTATCCGCCCCGATCCCCTTCGCGGTCCTCGGTCTCGGCCGGATGGGCCGCCTCTACGCCGAGACGCTGCGTGACCGCGTGCCCGCCGCCCGGCTGATCGCCGCCGCCGACCCCGACCCGGCCGCCCGGGCCGCCTTCGCCGTCGAGCACCCCGGCGTCGACCTCTTCGCGGACCCCGTGGACGCCCTCGACGGCGTCGACGCCGTGGTCATCGCCACGCCGACCAGGACCCACCACCCGCTGGTGATCGCCGCCGCCGGGGCCGGGAGGGCCATCTTCTGCGAGAAGCCGCTCGCCCTCACCGTGGACGATACCCGGGCCGCGATCGACGCCGTGGACGCCGCCCGCGTCCCGCTCCAGGTCGGGTTCATGCGCCGCTTCGACGCCGCCTACGTGCGGGCCAAGGCCCTGATCGACGCCGGCTCGATCGGCGAGCCGATCGTCTTCGAATCCGTCGGCCGCGACCCCTTCTGCCCCCGCCCGGAGTATGCCGACCCGGTCCAGAGCGGTGGCCTGATCGTGGACATGGCGATCCACGACTTCGACCTGGCCCGCTGGTTGATGGGACGGGAGGTCGAGCGGGTCTCGGCCGAGGGTGCCCTGCTGGTCTGCGACGACCTGCGGGCGGTCGGGGACATCGACAACGCCAGCATCAACCTGCGCTTCACCGGCGGTGCCCTCGGCCATGTCGAAGTGAGCCGAAACGCCTTCTACGGCTACGACATCCGCTCCGAGGTCCTGGGCACCGAGGGAGCCCTGACGATCGGCCAGCACCAACAGACCCCCGTCGTGCTGCTGGACCGGCAGGGTGCCCACCACGACGTCGTGCCCTACCTGATGGAACGGTTCGGCGACGCCTACCGGGCCCAGCTCGATGCCTTCGTCACCTGCCTGCGGGACGGCTCGACGCCCCGCGTCACCGGCGAGGACGGCCTGGCCGCCCTGGCCATCGCCGTTGCCTCCACCCGATCACAGCGGGCCGGTGGCCAGCCGATGACCGTGGCCGATGTCTTGTCTGACACCTCCGACGACTGATCGGGAGGACCCATGCGCCAGTACGACCCGTCCAATATGCTCGTCAGTCCCGGGACCCACGCCGACGCGGCCGTGACCCTCGACATCACCCCGGCCTCGGCGGGCTGGGACCTGATCCATTTCCAGATCCGCCGCTTCGCCGCCGGTTCGAGTTGGGAGTGGCAGACCGGCGAGCACGAGCTGGCCCTGGTCGGCCTCTCGGGCGAGGTCTCGGTCACGTCTGACCGGGGCTCGTGGGACGCCGTCGGCGGCCGGTCCTCCGCGTTCGCCGGTCTTCCCGGCGCCCTCTACCTGCCCCGCCGGACCGCGTTCACCGTGACGGCGGCGGCCGAGGCCGAGTTTGCCGTCACCTGGGTCGCCACCGACCAGGACCACGAGCCACGCCTCGTCTGCCCGGCCGACGTGACCACCGAGATCCGGGGCGGCGACAACGCCACCCGCCACATCAACGACATCCTGCCCCCCGGCTTCCCGTGCCACCGCCTGGTGATCGTCGAGGTCTACACCCCCGGCGGCAACTGGTCCAGCTATCCTCCGCACAAGCACGATGTCCACCGGGAAACGGCGGACGGCGCGATCTTGGAGGCCGACTTGGAGGAGGTCTACTACTTCAAGGTCGACCCGCCCGGCGGTTTCGCCATCCAACGGGTCTACACCGACGAGACCTCGCCGCTCCAAGCTGCCGGGTACCCGATCGACGCGGCCATGACGGTCCGGGATGGCCAGGCCGTTCTGGTGCCGGAGGGCTACCACCCCGTCACCAGCGCCCCCGGCTACACCACCTACTATCTCAATGTCCTCGCCGGCACGGCCCAGTCGCTCGCCAACGTCGATGACCCGGCCCACTCCGCCGTCAAGGATCAATTCCGTACTCGCGACCCGAGGGTCCCGATCTACCCGGTCAACGAGTTGGCGGACACCGGCCGATGACCGGCACCGTCGCCACTGACCACACGACGCCCGAACCGACCCACGACCTGCTGACGATCGGCCGGTCCTCGATCGACCTCTACTCGCAGGACATCGGCGCGCCGTTCGAGGAGATTTCCGGCTTCGCGGCCTACGTCGGCGGCTGCCCCACCAACGTCGCCGTCGGCGCCGCCCGCCTCGGCCTGCGGACCGCCCTGCTGACCGCCGTCGGCGACGACCGGGTCGGGGACTTCATCCTCCGCTTCCTGGCCGACGAGGGGGTGGACACCGCCGCCATCCCCCGCAAGCCCGGGCACCGCTCGTCGGCCGTGATCCTCGGCATCGAGCCGCCGGACCGGTTCCCGCTCGTCTTCTACCGCGACAACTGCGCCGACATCGAACTGACGATCGACGATGTCCTGGCCGCGCCGGTGACCACCTCCCGGGCCCTGCTGATCACCGGCACCGGCCTCTCCAAGGAACCGAGCCGCAGCGCGACCCTGTTCGCCGCCGAGCTGGCCCGGATCGCCGGCCGGACCGTGGCCCTCGATCTCGATTTCCGCGCGGACCAGTGGCACGACCCCCGCGCCTTCGGCGTCACCGTCCGCTCCGCCCTCTCGCTGGTGGACGTGGTGATCGGCACGGAGGACGAGATCAACGCCAGCCTCCTGTCCGACCCTGCCCAACTGCGGGTGACCGGCTCCCAACTCTCCGACGCCCGCGTCGGCGGCGATGTCGAGGCGGCCATCGCCACCCTGCTGGCCCTCGGACCCACTGTCCTCGTCCAGAAGCGAGGAGCGGACGGGGCGAGGGTCCACCTTGCCACGGAGGACATCGAGACCGTGACCATCGACGTACCCGGCTTCCCGGTCGAGGTCCAAAACATCCTCGGCGCCGGCGACGCCTTCGCCGCCGGCCTCCTCTTCGGCATGGTCCGCGATTGGGACTGGGAGAGCGCGGCCCGCCTCGGCAACGCCTGCGGCGCGATCGTCGTCACCCGCCCCGGCTGCGCCAACTTCACCCCGACCCACGCCGAAGCCATGGCCTTCATGGCCGCCCACGACAGACCCTAGCCCAGGCCTCTCTACCGTCTTACGTCCTACGCCTTACACCTACGACCTGGAGCCCTGCCCATGACCGACCATCCCGAGACCGTCCGCCTGACCATGGCCCAGGCCCTGGTCGCCTACCTCGTCAACCAGCGGGTCGAGCGGGACGGCGAGACCAATCCCTTCTTCGCCGGCTGCTTCGGCATCTTCGGCCACGGCAACGTCGGCGGGATCGGCCAGGCCCTCGGGGCCCGGCCCGACTTCCGCTACTACCAGTCTCGCAATGAGCAGGCGATGGTCCACGCCGCGATCGCCTACGCCAAGGTCAAGGACCGCCTCCAGACCTTCGCCTGCACCTCCTCGGTCGGACCCGGTGCGACGAACATGGTCACGGGCGCCGCGACGGCGACCGTGAACCGCCTTCCCGTCCTCCTCCTCCCCGGGGACACCTTCGCCCGCCGCAACGTCGCCCCCGTCTTGCAACAACTCGAGTCCGGCGCCACCCAGGACATCTCGGTCAACGACTGCTTCCGCCCCGTCAGCCGCTACTGGGACCGCATCTCCCGGCCAGACCAACTTCTCACCGCCCTCCCGGCCGCGATGCGGGTCCTGACCGACCCGGCCGAGACGGGCGCCGTCACCCTGGCCCTGCCCCAAGACACCCAGACCGAGGCCTTCGACTACCCCCGGGCCTTCTTGGAACCCAAGATCTGGTCCATCCCCCGCAACCGGCCGGACCGGCGGGCGATCGAGCGGGCCGTCGCCTGGATCCGAGAGAGCCGCGCCCCGATGATCGTCGCCGGTGGTGGCGTCATTTATTCCGGGGCCACCGGGGCCCTGCGGGATTTCGTCGACGCCACCGGCATCCCGGTCGGGGAGACGATGGCCGGCAAGGGCAACCTCCGCTACGACCACCCCCTCAACCTCGGTGCGGTCGGGGCGACCGGCACCTTCGCCGCCAACCGCATCGCCGCCGCTGCCGACCTGGTGATCGGGATCGGCACTCGCTGGAGCGATTTCACGACATCCAGCCAGACCGCCTTCGCCAATCCGGATGTCCGGTTCATCAACGTCAACGTCGCCGCCTTCGATTCGGCCAAGCAGGGTGCGCTGGCCCTGACCGGTGACGCCCGGGAGACCCTGGCCGAGCTGGCCGAAGCCCTGGGTGACTGGCGGGTCGAACCCGCCTACCGCGAGGCCGCCGAGCGCCTGCACCGGGAGTGGGACGCCGAGGTCGAGCGCATCTACGCCAAGCGCCTGGCGCCCCTGCCCAGCCAGGGCGAACTTATCGGGGCGATCAACGAGGAGGGCGACCCCGACGCCATCATCGTCTGCGCCGCTGGTAGCCTGCCCGGCGACCTCCACAAACTGTGGCGGACTCGCCACCCCAAGCAGTACCACCTCGAATATGGCTTCAGTTGCATGGGGTACGAGATCGCGGGGGGTCTCGGCGTCAAGATGGCCGCCCCCGAGCGCGAGGTCTACGTCCTGGTCGGGGACGGCAGCTACCTCATGCTCTCGGCCGAGATCGTCACCGCCGTCCAGGAG
>JACCVE010000074.1 GCA_013698285.1 Chloroflexia bacterium
CCCCGGCCCCGCCCACCCTCGCCACCCAGGACCTGCCCGGCGACCGGGAGCCCATTCCTCACACCGCGCGCGGCAGGCCTCGTCCCGCCGCGCGTGATGGGCCGGGCGCTGCTACCATCCCGACGGGATCGTCCCCGGCCGGACGATCGCCGGACGATGCCCCGTCGTACCCGCTGCTCCGGCACGCGGCCGGACCGCACGACCGCGTGGGGATGACGACGCACGACCCCGGCCCCCCGGCGACGATGCCGGGGCCTCATCGCCCGCCCGGCCGGCGCGGGCGATCAATCAGACGAGGGGACCCGTATGGCCGAGTTGAGCATCCCGGACCTCCAGGCACCCGCCCGTCGCCGGGGACCCTCCGAGGAGACCATGGCGGCCTGGCTGGCGATCAGCCCGTGGGTCATCGGGTTCCTGATCTTCACATTGGGCCCCCTGGTCGCCTCGCTCTACTTCAGCATGACGGACTACGATGTCCTCAGCCCGCCGGAGTGGGTCGGCCTGGCCAACTACCGGGAACTGCTGACCGATGACCGGCTGTTCCCCAAGGCGATCCGGAACACGGTCGTCTACGCCGCCATCTACGTCCCCCTCCACATCGTCACCGCCCTCGGCGTGGCCCTCCTCCTCAATGAGGCCCGGCAGTGGCGCGGCCTCTTCCGGACCGTCTTCTACCTACCCTCGATCACCCCGGCCGTCGCCACCGCCTATCTCTGGATCTGGATCCTCAACCCGAACGATGGCCTGGTGAACCGGAGCCTGCGGTTCCTCAACCTGCCCGCCCCGGCCTGGACAGTCGACCCGGCCTGGACCAAGCCGACCATCGTGATGTCCCAGCTCTGGCACCTCGGCGGGGCGATGATCATCCTGCTGGCCGGGCTGAAGGCGATCCCGCCCGAGCTCTACGAGGCGGCCAAGCTGGACGGTGCCGACGCCTGGCAACGGTTCAAGGGGGTCACCCTGCCGATGCTCTCCGGGGTCCTGTTCTTCATCGCCACGATCAGCACCATCGCCTCGCTCAACGTCTTCACTCAGGGCTACGTGATGTTCAACGGCAACGGCGGCCCCGAGAACTCGGCCCTGTTCATCGTCATGTACCTGTTCCGGGAGGGGTTCAGCTACTTCCACATGGGCTACGCCGCCGCCATCGCCTGGATCCTGTTCCTGATCATCACCACGATCACGATCATCCAGTTCCGCCTCTCCAAGCGCTGGGTCTACTACGAGGCCGGCACGAACGCCTGACTGGCCCACCCGGCCGCGGCCCCCAGCCCACGACCGGCCCGATGATGATCCGCACCACAGCGAGGGACACGCGCCATGGCCATCAACACCGGGACCTCCGCCCCCACCACGCCCCTGACGATCTTCGCCGACCGGACGGCCGAGGAGCCCCAACAGCGGGTCGTCGCCGACCCGGGACACAAGCCGCTCGGCCGCCGGGACCTGCCGATCTACCTGACCCTGTTCGCCCTCTCGGCCCTGTTCAGCTTCCCGTTCCTCTGGTTGGTGCTGACCTCGCTGAAGCCACCGGACGAGGTCTTCTCCCCCGGGCTGATCCCCGACCCCTTCTACCCGAAGAACTACGCCGACGTGTTCCGCTATGCCCCGGTCGGGCAGTGGCTCTGGAACACCGCCGTCGTCTCGGTCCTGGCCGTGGTCACGGTCGTCTTCTCCAGCGCCCTGATCGCCTACGGTTTCGCCCGGCTGCGGTTCAAAGGCCGCACCCAGCTCTTCGCGCTGGTCATCGCCACCTACATGCTGCCCGGCGCGGTGACCCTGGTCCCGACGTTCCTGATCTGGCGCGAGCTGGGCGCGGTCGGCACCACCTTCCCGCTCTGGGCCAGCAACATCTTCGGCTCGGCCTTCTACATCTTCATGCTGCGCCAGTTCCTGTTCACCATCCCCCAGGACCTGGTCGACGCGGCCCGGGTCGATGGGGCCAGCTACTTCGGCATCTGGTGGAAGATCATGCTGCCCCTGATCCGGCCCGCCCTGGTCGCCGTCGCGGTCTTCGAGTTCCAGGCCAAGTGGAACGACTTCATGACCCCGCTGATCTATCTCAACAGCCCGAGCCAGTACACGATGTCGCTCGGCCTGGGGATGTTCAAGTCGGACTACGACACCCAGTGGGCGCTCTGGATGGCGGCCTCGGTCGTCTTCACCCTGCCGATGGTGCTGCTCTTCTTCGTCGCCCAGCGCTTCTTCATCGAGGGCGTCGCCACAACCGGCCTGAAGGGCTAGCGATTCGCGCGTCCGGACTCCGCGACACCTCCGCCCAGCGTACGGTGCCAGGGCTTCGACCCGGCGGCTAGGTCGCGGGGGGTGCCCCCGGCGAGGCGCTCGCCCCCGGGGTGGCGCTTGCCTCCGGCACGTCCGACGCTTCTGGGGTGGCCCGCGCCGCGACGGTCGCGAGTGCCTTCAGTGCAGCCAGCGGGTCGGGCTCGGCGGGCGGGCCGTCCCCGAGCGCGTCACACGCCGGCAACTCGTCCTCCGGCAGGGCGCGTAGGACCCGGACGCCGCCGGGGGCGCGAGAGATCTCCTCCGTCATCGCCCGGATGGTGGCGGTCATCTCACCCCGGTAGGCCCAGACAGCGTTGAGACGGGGCGTATCCACCACCACCCAGGCCCCGGGCCGTCGCCGCAGGAGGCCGCAGAGTTCGCCCGGGTCCGTCACCGTGGTCGTGCCGGTCCAGTAGTCGACCGTGCGGCCCAGTTCGGTGACCCGGGTATAGCGAGTCACCCGGGCCTGCCCCTCCGTCCCGGCCAGGAAATAGAGGTTGCGCCGGCTGCCCAGGACCAGGTAGGCGGACGGCGGCAGGGCGACGAAGACGGGTTCTCCCGCCTCCCGGTGGTCGGCGACGTAGCGCAGGGCCGTCACGTAATCGACATCGACGGTCGGATTGCCGAGACGCCAAGCGACGCCCATCCCCGAGGCCACCAGGCCGGGCAGGACGAGCGCGGCCACGGCGACGAGGGTGGCAGGACGAAGCCGGGTGGTCTGGCGGGAACGCGCCTGGTCCCGTCGCCCCGCGCCCCGGCGAGTAC
>JACCVE010000096.1 GCA_013698285.1 Chloroflexia bacterium
ACGTAGCCCTGGACCGAGACGCGGACCATGAGATGGTCGCCGTGACGCGTCAACGGGACTTCGATCCCATACTCGTCCAACAAGCGTGTCGCCAGCGCGACCGGGTCCACCGGGGGGATCGGCATCGACACCATCTGGCTGACCCAATCGGTCGTCAATGGCGAGATCGGCGCGAGGCCGGTCAGGTCGGCCACCCGCGCCGCGACCCCGGTCGCCATGGTGAAGCACCGTTGCCGGACCGCCTCCCAGTCGTGGGTGGCGAGGAAGTCCAGGGCGGCGGGCACGGCGAGGTAGGCGGCGGGGTCGCGGGTGCCCTGCCATTGGTTGCGGTGGATGAATTGGGAGCGGGCCAGCCCATCGTGGGCCTGGAACCCCTCTCCCCATCCCCAGCTCACGGCCAGCGCCTCGACCCGGTCCTGGTGCTCCGGCCGGACGTGGAGGAAGGCGGAACCCTTCGGTCCGCACATCCACTTGTGACAATTGCCCGAGTAGGCGTCGGCCCCGATCGCGTCGAGGTCGAGGTCGATCTGGCCGGGGGCGTGGGCCCCGTCGACCACCGTCAGGATGCCCCGTTCCCGGGCACGACGACAGATCTCGGCGACCGGGAAGATCAGGGCGGTCGGTGACGTGACGTGGCTCAGGAAGATGACCCGGGTCGCCGGGGTGACGCCCGCGAAGAGAGTCTCGACCAATGCCTCCGGCGTCGTCATCGGCACGGGCAGGGCGACCGTGACATAGCGGGCCCCCCACCGTTCGCAGAGGTGCCTCCAGGTCAGGTCGAGGGCGCCGTACTCGTGATCGGTCGTCAGGACCTCGTCGCCAGGCCGGAGACCGAGCGAGCGGGCGAAGACGTTGAGCCCGGACGTGGCGTTGGGGACGAACACCAGGTCATCGGCGGAGGCCCCGAGGGCGGAGGCCAACCCGTCCCGGGCGTGGTCGAGCAGGCCATGCTGGCGCCGCTGGATGAACGCGACCGGCTGCCGCTCCAACTCTCGCTGCCACCGCTGGTACTCGGCGAAGACCGGGGCGGGACAGGCGCCGAACGAGCCGTGATTGAGGAAGATCACGTCCCGGTCGAGGAGGAACGCTTCCCGGAGGGCGGCGGCCCCCGGCGCGGCGGACACGGTTGAAGCCCCGGTGAGCGTCATCTGACATGACCTTTCAACGATGGGTGACGACGGGGGCCAGGCCGACGCTCGGGCGCGGGGGGCAGGGGAGGGTCGACACGGGATGTCCGATCACGGGTTCGCGAACCTGACCGTGACGAGGGAAGCCGGGGGGAGGTCCAGTCGCCATGAGCCGGGACCGTCCGGCGTCACCGGGAGCGGTACCGGGACGAGCCGGTCCGGCTCGGCGGCGCTGTTCTGGGTCGCGGGGTCCGGGTCGGTGAGGATCATCGCCGTGGGTGTCCCGGCGGTGGAGATCCCCTCGATCCGGAGCGAGGTCTCCGCCGGCCGTCGCATGTGCTGGTTGACCAGGGACACGGTCAGGCCGCCCGCGCCGGTCGAGGCCGTGCCGACCACCGCCGGCGAGCCGTCGGACAGTGAAGCCCCCGCGTCGGTAGACACCGGGAGAGCGGTCGCGCCCATATGGGCGGCGTGCATCTGGAAGGCGTGGTAGGTGGCGGTCCGCCACATCCGGGGGCCGTCGGTCATCACTACCGCCTGGAGGACATTGACGACCTGGGCGATGTTGGCGAGCGTCAGGACCTGGCAGTGACGGTGGAAGCCCCCGAAGGCGACGGCGGCGGCCAGGGCGTCACGGAGCGTATTGGCTTGCTCGTAGGTGACGGGTTCGCGGGCGGGCACCCCGCTGGTCCCCCACGGCCGGGCCTCGGGGTGCCAGACGCCCCATTCGTCGAGGGCGATGCCGATGCGATGCCGGTCGCCGGCGGCGTCGCGGAGGATCGCGGTGGTCCGCTCGACGAGGGCCTCCGTGCCCCGGGCCTCGGCCAGGAGGGCGTCGAATCCCGCTTCGTCGAAGCCGGTCTCGGGGCCGCCGTCGTTCCAGTAGGCGTGGATGGAGAGGTGGTCCACCAGGCCGGCGTGGTCACCCAGGGTGTCGAGCAGGGCGACATTCCAGTCGTCCTCGAAGCCGCAGGCCACCAGTTCGGCGGCTGGCGCGACGTGGCGGAGCATCGTCGCGTAGCGGCGGTATTCCTGGCCATAGGTGACGGCGTCGTAGTTGCCGCCGCAGCCCCAGTTCTCGTTGCCCACTCCCCAGAGTGGCACGGAGAAGGGGGTGGGGGAGCCATTCGCGCCCCGCTCGCGGGTGAGCGTGGTGTCGTGGGACGAGACGCAGTACTCGACCCAGTCGGCCATCTCCTGGGGCGAGCCGGTGCCGACGTTGCCCGCTAGGTAGGCCTCCGCCCCGAGATCGGCGCAGAGTGCGAGGAACTCGTGCGTGCCGAGGCCGTTATCGTCCTCGACCTGGAGGCCGCACGACATCCCGAGGCGGCGGGGCCGACCCTCGCGGGGGCCGATCCCGTCCCGCCAGTGGTAGTGATCGGCGTAGCAGCCACCCGGCCAGCGGAGCAGGAGGACGGGCAGCGCCTTGAGGGCCGCGACCACATCGTGCCGGAAACCCGTCCCGTCACCACCTTCGTCCCACAAGCCGCCGTAGCAACATCGGCCGAGGTGCTCGGCGAAGTGACCGTAGAGGCGCGGGGAGATGGTGCC
>JACCVE010000104.1 GCA_013698285.1 Chloroflexia bacterium
ATCCGGGTGGGCGAGGCGGTCGCCGTCCGGTTACTCATCGACCAGGCGTTCACATACAACGAGGACTTCGAGCTGCGGTTCACGCGGTTCAACGGCAAGCCGATGGTGATCGCCAAGACCAGCACCACGACCTCAACGACGGTCACGTGCGGCGACGGCACAGGATGCGGCACCACCGTGGTCGGGTCCGTGCCTATCTGATCACGGCCGTCCGCGCCGCCCGGTCTGCTTTCCCTGTTGAACCACCAGCACTGGTCAGGACCGCTGGCACCCTCTCATCCCGACGGCACTCCGGATCGGGAGAGGGCGACCCTGAAGGGAAAAGTGACGGACCACACCATGGCCGAGATGCCAGTCAGGGTGGGATAGAATCGTTATCGGTTCTACCAGATCCTCCCCGGGCCGAAGGGCGACTTGGCGCCGCCGCTTTACGCCGTGGACTAGCCGCTGTCGCGCGATCCCAACCAGCGACGCTACCGGATGTTCTGGCCATCCGACGACCACGGTTCCCTGCCATACGGGACGCCCTCGGTGTTCGCGCACCATCGCCGAGAGCATCTGCACGGCGGAGACGATGCAGCCACTCACGCGCATTCTGTCGAGACTGACCGCTCACGGTGAAACGGAGGGCCTCGTGTCCTCCCGGCGTCTCCCATCACTCCAGTCTCTGGGGACCGCGTGCCCCCTACCCCACCGCCAGGGGACGCAAGCGGCCCGCGATCGCCGCCCGGTCCGCCTCCAGCCACGCCGGCAGGCGCAGCGATTCGCCGAGGTGACCAGGGTCCTCGTCGGTCGCGAACCCCGGCCCGGCCGTGGCGATCTCCACGATGTGACCGTCCGGGTCGTTGAAATAGATGCTCTTGAAGTACTGGCGGTCCAAGAACTCCGTCGTCGGCACACCCGCCTCCGCCAGCCGCTCCTGCCAGGCTCGCTGGGCGTCCTCGTTCGCCACGTTCAGGGCGAAGTGGTGCGTCATCCCCCGGCCGACCGCGCCGCGCGGCCGGGTCCCCGGTTGGTACCCGAACCAGGTGATGACCGTACCCGGGGCACCGTCGCCGACCCCGACGTAGAGGTGGGGCGAGGTCGGGTCATCGAAGTTGACCGTCCGCTTCAGCGGCCGCATCCCCAACGTTTCGGCGTAGAAGGCCATTGTCCGTTCCGCGTCAGAGGCCATGAACGTGATGTGGTGCATCCGCTCCAGCCTCATCTCGGCGTCGATCTCGGCGACCGGCTCCGGCCAGGTGACGGCGGCGATCGCCGCCTCGTCGCGATGACCGGCGGTGGTCTCGACCGGCGGCGGGCGCAGTTCCTGGCCCAGGGCGTCCGGCGCCTCGTCCACGGACCATCCCGGTCCCCGGGTGGCGATCTCGATGATCAGGCCGTCCGGGTCCTGGAAGTAGATGCTGCGGAAGTAGACCCTGTCGTAGGGGCCGCTCACCTTGACTCCGTTGTCGGTCAGCCAGCGCTTCCACCGGTCCTGCGTCGCGGCCGTCACCGTCTCGAAGGCGACATGGTGCGTCGTACCGATGCCGGTGTGACCGCGGGCCGCGTTCGGCCATTCGAAGAAGGTCAGCAGCGACCCCGGATCAGCCGCCTCGTTGCCGAAGTAGAGGTGGTAGGCGCCGGGGTCGTCGAAGTTGACCGTCTGCTTGACGAGCCGGAGACCCATGATCCCGGTGTAGAACGAGACCGTGCGCTGGGCGTCGGCGCAGACGGCCGTGAGGTGATGAATGCCCGTGATCGCCGCTGCGCCGTCCATGTCGTAACCTCCGTGTTGGTCGATGGTTGCCAGTCGTGGCCCGTCGTGTGCCCATGATCTGGGACAACCGAACGTGACATACCGTCCAGAGGTGACCCGATGACCCAGGCCGATGCCCGCCGGACGCGACCAGATGATGCCACCGACCCGTCGCACGATCCTCACCGCGACACGCCCGTCCATCGCGAGGGCTCCCCCGCCGGCGACGCCACCGGCGCGGTCATCGCCCTCCACGGCCGTGGCTCGTCGGCCGGTGACATCCTCGGCCTGGTCGAGACCGTCGCCCCGTTCGCCCTGGCCCGGTGGGCACCGGAGGCCGCTGGCTCGACCTGGTACCCCCATTCTTTCCTCGTCCCCGTGGAGAACAACCAGCCCTATCTCGACTCCGCCCTGGCGAAGATCGATCGGATCGTCGCGGAACTGGTCGCGGCCAGCATCTCCCACGACCGGATCGCCCTGCTCGGCTTCTCCCAGGGTGCCTGCCTCGCCCTCGAATATGCCGCTCGCCACGCCCGCCGCTGGGGCGCGGTGATCGGCCTCAGCGGCGGCCTGATCGGTCCACCGGGGACGCCCCGAGACTATCCCGGCTCCCTCGCGGGGACACCCGTGTTCCTCGGCTGCTCCGACACCGACGCCCACATCCCCCTCGAACGGGTGCACGAATCGACGGCGGTGTTCCGGGCCATGGGCGCTTCCGTGACCGAACGGATCTACCCGGGCATGGGTCACACCGTCAACCGCGCCGAAATCACCATCGTCCGCGAGATGCTGTCGTCGCTGGCGTCCCCGGCCGGCCGGGCCGACGCTCGTTAGACACGCCGTGCCCGCCCCGCGATCAGCGACCCGCCGGGATCGGCTTCGCCCCGATCCCGACCGGCTCCGTCCCCTCGGACAGGAGGCGCTCGTAGGTCGGCCGCACCCGCTCGAAGCGATCGGTGGTCCGGCTATAGAGGTTGCCGCCCAGGCGGCCAAAGGCCCGCAGCAGGTCCGGCGCGACCTTGTCGTCTCGCCAGACGCGCTCGGCGATCCGGGCGTGGACCACGGTTCCGGCGATCAGGTAGCTCGGCTGGTCACCGTACTCCCGGATGTCGAGCAACCGCATCTCCAGGGCGACGGGCGCCTCGGCCACCCCGGGCACGGCGACGACCGCCGATGGTCGCGGCGTCAGTCCGGCCCAGGCGAATTCGCTCTCGTCGCAGGGGAAATCGGCCGCCGACAGGTTCAGCGACTCGATCAGGTCGTCCCCGGCCACATTGATGACGTACTCGCCGCTCGTCTCCAGGTTCCGCAGCGTGTCCTTGCGGCCCGAGCTGACGAAGCCGAGGATCGGGGGGCGGTCGGACAGCACCGTGAAGTAGGAATGGGGCGCCACGTTCAAGGTGCCGTCCGGCGCGACCGTCGAGACCCAGGCGATCGGCCGGGGCACGACGACCGCCTTCAGCACGCCGCCGAATCGCTCCCGCCAGGCGGGGTCGGCGGGAGCGATGTCGCGGAGGTCCCCGTCATCTGGGGGCTGGCCGCTGATCGCCCCATTCGGGTCCGTCATCCCGCCGCCTCGTCGTCCAGTTCGGCCAGCAGGTCCCGCGGGTCGAGCGGCCGGGTCACCATCTCGAGCGTGCCGTCGGCGGCCTTCGGCCAGTCCGCCGGGTCGCGGTCCCGATACAGCTCCAGGCCATTGCCGTCCGGATCGTCCAGGTACAACGCCTCCGAGACGCCATGGTCCGAGGCTCCACCCAGCCGGACCCCGTGCTCGACGAGGCGGCGCAGCGCCCGGGCCAACTCCCGGCGGTTCGGGTAGAGGATCGCCGCGTGGTAGAGCCCGGTCGTGCCCCGACCCGGTCGTGATCCTCCCCCGCTCTCCCAGGTGTTGAGCCCGATGTGGTGGTGGTAGCCGCCGGCCGACAGGAACGCGGCCTGGTCGCCATAGCGCTGCATCAACCGGAACCCGAGCACGTCGCGGTAGAAGGCGACCGCCCGCTCCAGATCGGCCACCTTCAGGTGGACATGGCCGATCCGTACCCCGGCGTCGATCTCGGGCTCGGCTGCCTGGTCCGGCGCGGCGACCTGCCCCGTTGTCTTCTCCATCCTCATTCCTCCATGTGCCGCCGGTGCGGCCCCATCATCCACCGAGAGCCGGTGGCAGTGTGCCACCGGCTCTCGGGTGTCGTCTCGCCGGTGCGGCCGGTGGGGTCAGCTGACCCCGGCCAGCTCGCGGACGGGCACGCCGATCAACTTCGCCGTGGTCTCGGCGACGCGGCGGCCCTGGAACCGGGCACTGGCCAGCGCGGTCTCGTCCGGCGAGAGTTCGCCGTTGTTCGAGGTGAACGACGCGCCGTAGGGGTTCCCAGCCTGGAACTGGATCGGGTCCGCATAGCTCGGGGCAACGATGATCGAACCCCAGTGGTAGGCGACGTTGTTCAGCGCCGCCAGGGTGGTCTCGTGGCCGCCGTGCCCGGTCGCGACCGTGACGAAGGACGAGAAGACCTTGTCGACCAGCTTGCCCTGCGCCCAGAGGCCGCCGGTGCCGTCGATCAACTGCTTGATCTGGGCAGCGGGCAGGCCGTAGCGGGTGGGGGTGCCGAAGATGATGGCGTCGGCCCACTCCAAGTCGTCATTCGTCGCCTCCGGCACGTCCTGCGTCTCCAGGCGGTGCTTGGACCAACCCTCGTTGGACTGGATCGCCGACTCCGGCGCCAGCTCCTTCGCCTTACGCAGTCGAACCTCGGCCCCCGTCGCCTCTGCCCCCTCGACGATCGCCTTGGCCATCTCGTAGGTGGTCCCGGTGGCGCTGTAGTAGATGACCGCGACCTTCGCCGGCTGTGCTTGGATGTTCTCCATGTAGTCGTACTCCTGGGATTGTCCCTATTCCTGGCTGTCCGTAGCGGCCCGTGCCGGTCGGCTAACCTTGCGTAAGCGACTATACAACCATACGCGAACGATTGTCAAGCGGCTTACGATGTGTAATACTCTGGCCATGGAATTGATCGCACTAACCCGGCCAAGCCATGATCCGAAAGTGGTCGGCCGCGACACGGCGGGCGAGCCGACCCACGACCATTCCGGGGCCTTCTGCCCCGTTTATAGCCGTGCGATCGAGGTGATCGGCCGGCGTTGGACCGGGGCGATCCTGCGTGCCCTGCTCTCGGGCGCGACCCGTTTCACCGACATCACCGCGGTGGTCCCCGGCCTGAGCGACCGGCTGCTCTCCGAGCGCCTCAAGGAGCTGGAGGCCGAGGGGATCGTCACCCGCGGCGTCACCCCGTCCCACCCGGTCCGGATCGAGTACGGCCTCACCCCGAAGGGCTACGCCCTGAACGACGTGATCGTCGCCGTCTCGACCTGGGCCGCGACCTGGGGGACGACCTCGGCCGCTGACGGTGGTGATGGCGATCTGGTCGTGGCGGGGTGTGCCGAGGACCCCGTCGTCCCCTAGCCGTGGCGAGATCCGCCCCCGCGCGATCTCGTGCTCCCGCGAGCACCGGAATCGGTCCCACCTTGTCGTGGCGGCGACAGGCGGGAACCAGACACCTGACCCTTCCCGGTGTAGGGTGACCATCACCGAACGACCGGTCGCCGGTCCGGGCGAGGGTCCCGCGGCCCCCGGCGTATCGCCCCGCCCCGCCCCCGATTTCTGTCCAAGCGAGCGCACACCGATCGAGGTCCAGGAGGAAAGACCGTGTCCCAGCATCCCGACGCGTGGAGCGCCCCGATCACGCCGGATGGCACCAAAGAACGCAACCCCTGGCTCGTGCTGATGGTCCTCTGCACGGCCATTTTCATGTTGCTGCTGGACACCACGATCGTGAACGTGGCCCAGCGCAAGATCCAGGTCGACCTGGGTGCCAACCTGACCCAGATCCAATGGGTGCTGGACTCCTACATCCTGACCTACGCGGTCTTCCTGCTCTCGTTCGGCCGGATGGGCGATGTCCTGGGCCGGAAGAAGCTCTTCGTGTTCGGGATGGGGATCTTCACCGCCGCCTCGGGCCTCTGCGCCGCCTCCAGCTTGATCGGTGACGCCCTCGGCGTCTCCGGAGTCACCGTCCTGATCGCGGCCCGGGTGATCCAGGGCCTCGGCGGGGCGTTCATGATGCCCCAGACACTGTCGCTGATCTCCGTCGCCTTCCCGCCCGAGAAGCGCGGCGCGGCGATGGGCATCTGGGGTGGGGTAGTCGCCCTCGGCGCCGTCCTCGGCCCGATCGTGGGCGGCCTGATCGTCACCGACTTCGCCTGGGAATGGGTCTTCCTGATCAACCTGCCGATCGGCATCGCCGCGATCCTGGCCACCCTGGCAATCGTCCCCGAATCCGTCGATTCGCTGGCCTCGCGCCGTCTGGACTGGGGCGGCCTAGCCCTGTCGGGTACCGGCATCTTCGCCGTCGTCTATGCCATGATCGAGGGGCCAAAACTCGGCTGGACCTCGCCGGCGACGATCGGCCTGACGGTGGCGGGCCTCCTACTCCTGGCAGCCTTCGTCTGGTGGGAGCGCCGGGCCGGCGACCCGATGATGAAGATCGAGCTCTTCGCGATTCGGAACTTTTGGGCTGGCAACCTGATCTCGCTCGCCGTCGCCTTCGGCATGCTCGGCATCTTCTTCCCGATGACCCTCTTCCTCCAGGGTGCGCTCGGCTTTACCCCGATCCGCGCCGGCCTAACGATGGTGCCGATGTCGCTGATGATCATGGTCGGCGCCCCCATCGCCGGCCGCCTGACGGACCGGATCGGGGCCCGCTGGATCCTCGTCACCGGCCTGACCCTGATGACCGGCGGCGTCCTGTTCATCATCACCCGGATCAGCCTGGAGACGGACTGGCAACGACTGCTGCCGGCCCTGCTGATCACCGGCACCGGCATGGGCCTGACGTTCGCCCCGATGACCGCGGCCGTGATGGCCGACGTGCCGCCCCGCATCGCCGGCAGCGCGTCGGGGATCCTGAACACGATGCGCAACATCGGCCAGGTCCTCGGCATCGCCGTCCTCGGTTCGGTGCTCTCCAGCCAGGTCGGGTCGAGCGCCGACGACCGCCTCGCCACTGCCGGGATCAGCCCGGAGACCCGGGAGCGCGTGGTCGGACTGGCCACCGAGAGCCGGTTCGAGGAGATCGGCCCCGCCGTCGGCGCCGCCGAGGCCGCCCGGCTGCCGGAGATCTTCAGGGAGGTCCAGCTCGCCTTTGTCGACAGTCTCCAGACGACGTTCTTGGTCGGCGCGATCGCCTGCGCCGTCGCCCTGGCGATCGCCTTCCTGATCCGCAACCCCGCCCCCCGGACGGCCCCCGCCCCGGCCCCCGCCCAGTCTGCCCGTCCCGCCCGCACTGCCACCGGCGACTCCGTTACCGCCGATTGATCAGGCGTAAGACGTAAGGCACCAGGCGTAAATCCTTAACGTGTACGGTGATCAATCGCGAACTCGCGACAGGCGTTCCCTCACGTCTTACGCCTTACGCCTATCGTCAGTTCAGCCCCCGCACACCCGGGTGCAGCAACCCGGCGGCGATGATCACCGCGCTGGTCAGGCCCCCGGCCAGGAACACCGGCGCGGCGCCGAACCGGTCGGCCAGGATCCCCACCACGGCGAACCCGACCGGCAGCAGCGCCGCCGACCCCAGGGCGTCGATGCTGTAGACCCGGCCCAGGCGGTCCCGCGGGACCAGGCTCTGGACCGCGTTGAGACAAACCAGGCCCAACCCCGTCTCCATCACCCCGTAGAGCGCCATGGTCGCCCCGGCGACCGCCACCGGGATCGGCAGCCCGAGGGTCGCCATCGCCAGCGCCGCCCCGACCCAGAACCCATAGGTGAGCCACCCTCGCCGCCGGAACCCCGGCAACCGTCCCAGCCACACCGCCGCGCCCACCGCCCCGACCGCCGACAATGATGCGAGCAGGCCATAGACCCGGGCGCTGTCCCCGAACTCCTCCCGGACCAGCAATGGCAGGGCCGCCGCCATCGGCGCCGCCAGGGTCACGTTGCTGATTCCCGCGATGACGATCGTCACCCACAGCCAGGGCCGCTGCCAGACCGTCCGGAACCCCTCCACCAGGTCCCCGGCCACCCCGCCCGTGGAGGGCGCGGGCCGGGTCAGGGCAGGGTTGCGGATCACCCCGACCAGGCAGGCCGCCGCGATCGCGTACGTGAGACCGTCGATCGCGAAGGCGACCGCCGTGCCGCCCGTGGCCACGAGGACCCCTCCAGCGGCCGGCCCGGCCAGTCCGGTCAGTTGGCGACTCAGTCCCCGCAGCGAGTTGGCACTAGGGAGTGTCTCGTCCGGCACCAGGTCCGGCACCACCGCCATGTAGGCCGGGGCGAACAGGGCCACCGCGATGCCCTGGAAGACGCCCGCGACCAGGACGTGCCAGAGATCCAGCCGGTCGGTCGCGGCCAGGGCGGCGACGATCCCGACGACCACGCCCCGGGCGACGT
>JACCVE010000126.1 GCA_013698285.1 Chloroflexia bacterium
TCGCCGTCCCCATCGGTAGCGTCCACCGCCCCAGCGGCGGCGGCGGTCGCGGTCGGCGCCGCCCGGGGCGTCGGGACCTGGGTCGGCAGCGCGGCCGGAGTCGGCGAGGGGGCCGGGGTCGGGGTCAGGGCCGGGTCACCCGGCTCGCCATAGGCCCGGGCGGGCTGGGAGGCGGTCGGCTCGAAGGCGATCCAACCATAGGCGGGGATGAACACTTCGACCCAGGCATGGGCGTTCCGCTGCCGGTAGAGAAATCCCGCCGACGCCTCGTCGTAGGCGGCGGGATAGTACCCGGCCACGATCCGGGCCGGGATATCCAGCGACCGGAGCATCACCACCATCGCGCTGGCATAATACTCACAGTACCCCTCTCGGGTCTCGAAGAGGACGAAATCGACGACATCGCGCCCCTCCGGCGGCTCGGCGATGTCCTCGACGTAGCGAATGCGTCCGCGCAGGTCGTCCTGCAGCGCGACCGCGACGGCGAATGGTGTCGTCGCCCCCGCATCCCGCGCGATCTCCGCCGCAAGTGCCCGGGTCTGGGCGGTGACCGTCCCGGGGAGTTGGAGGTACCGGGCGGTGACCCACGCCGGATACTCGGTCCCCGCCGTCGCGAGTTGGTCCGGCGACGCCGTGCTGGCCTGGCCCGTGACCGTGTAGGGCTGGTCCTCCATGTCCTGGCGGCCGAACACGGCCTCGACATCATCGTAGACGGGGAGTTGGCCCGAGACCACGATCGTGCCGACCTCTCGGTCTGGGCCGGGCTGCCAATCGACGTTGAGCAGACGTTCGCCGAGTTGGTCTCGCTCCCGCGTCAACCCGGTATCGAGCGCCGGGTCTCCGGTCAGGGCTCCGGCATCCCCGGACAGATACCCGCGCGAGTTGGCCTCCCTGAGCAGGTTGGCCAGGCGCCGTAGATCGGGCGGTAACCGTTCACCGTCGTCGATCGCGAACCTGGCGCCGTCCAACTGCCGCCACGACAGTTGGACGGTGGTCGGGATCGTCGCTTCTTGATGGGTATCCAGCGTCAGGACCAGATCGTCCTCGGCCCGCAACATCTCGATCTGGCCCGTGACGGGCTCACGTTCCCGATCGACCACGCCCGAGAGGACCACCGCTTGGTCGGGCGCGAAGCGCATCCGGGGTGAATATCGCTGTCCTTCGTCCGTCTGGCCCAAGAAGGTATCCTCGACCGAACTCTCCCAGCCCGCCCCGTCGTAGTGATCATACCGGTAGGCGGCGAGGTACGCCGGACCTCCCGCCCGGAGGACGGCGGCGGGCTCATCGCTCAGTTCTAGGGCCCCACCCAGTTCGAACCGGTCGTCGAATTGCGAGAACGTGCGCGAGGTGTCCGGGTCCCCCCGGTCAAATCGACCGAGGACCCGCTCGGTCCACCCTTGGACCTGTCCCAGCGGCTCCTCGATCGCCCGCGCCGCCGCGTCCAACCCGTCGTCACGAAACCTGGGTGGCAGGGTCGCGATGACCAGGACGGCGGTCACGGCGAGCGGCAGTGCCGGGCCGAGCCAGCGGGCGACCGGAAGTGCCGTCATCCCTGGTCGCCCCCGCTAGGCCAATCGCCGCTGGAACCCGAAGTGGGCACCGAGTAGGAAGACCGCACCGATCGCCAGGCCGGCCAGCGGCGCGACCCCACTTCCCGGCCGGATGCCCAGGGCGGTGAAGATGGCCACGGCCGGGAGAACGATCGAGCCCAGGGGCCAGCCACGCCGGTAGAGCACCCAGGCCGAGGCATAGGCCCCGACCCACGTCGTGAAGACGACCGTCCCGAGCAGCAGGACGCCCCCCTCGTCGGGACCAGGTCCCGGGGTCGCGGCCAGCCAGACCCGCGCCCGATCCGCCACGGACACCATCCGGCCCGGCAGGTTGGCGCCGAGGGCAGGGAACGCCGTGGCGGTGAAGAGCCAGGCGGCACCGATCCCGGTCCAGAAGGCGACCAGGTGCGACAGCATGTCGAGGATCCCACTCTTGGCCAGCGACGCGCCGCCGAGAACGGCGACGACCGCCACGATCGCCAGGTTCCCGTCTCCGGTCACCCAGTCTCCACCGGTGACCGTCCCGGTGGCCAGCAACACGATGGCCAGGTGAAGCCCGGCGACGACCCACCCCTCGGCCGGGCGCGCCAGGCGCGAGCGGTGGAGTGCGGCGAGGGGGCGCCCGCTCTGGATCGTCACGTCAGCCACGGCCTATCCCGGTCCCTTCGATCACGTCCCGCCGTTCCAGCGGTCCGACTGGCGATTCGCCATATCCGGCGGGCACCACATGGACGGAGATGTCCACGGCGGCCAGCGCACCGACGACCTCCACCGGCGGCCGTGATCCGCTGGGGGAGCCAGACCCGTCAGCGGCGTCCACCATCGCCACGGCGACCGGTGTTCCCTTGCTCATGATACCGCCGACCACCTCCACCCATCCGGCATCCCGCGACGCGGTGATGATCACCAGGACATCCTGCCGTCGCATCCTGGGTCCATCGACCACCAACCGTTCCGCCAGGGGCATCTCCCCGTCAGCGGCGACGACGGCCAACGTCTCCAGGAATCGTGTCCGCTGCCGGTCTCCCCGCTCCGGCTGGATCACGGTCGCCCGGCCACCGGAGCAGATCATCCCCACCGCCCGGCCGCTGGTCAGGGCGTCGAGTGCCAGCGATGCGGCGAGCGAGACGATCGTCTCCTCGATCGCCATCGCGGCCCCACGAGCGTTCTCTATCCCAACAGCGTGCCCGACCCGTTGCAGATCCACCAGGAGCCAGAGGTCGGCGGACGCCTCGGACTCGAACTCCTTGGTCATCAGTCGCCCGGTGCGGGCGGTGGTCCGCCAGCTGATCCGGTTCATCGGGTCGCCGGCCACGTATTCCCGCACCGTCGAGGAACTGGTCGAGTGGGCCAAGAGCCGCCGCGACGCCGTCGCCCCCCGGGGCAGGCGACCGGCTGGGGGAAGCATCGCCGAGACATCGACCAACCGGGGATAGATGACGACCTCGTGACCAATTGCCAGCAGGCGGCGCCGGAAGAAGATTCCCAGCGGGTCGCTGGTGGCGACGCTGAGAGGGCCCAGCCGGAACGCACCTCGCCGACCGCAGCGCGTCCGGACCTCCCACGATCGTTCCCCCAGTGGCCCGATCCGGACCGCCTGGCTGGCGTCGTGACCGGGGAGAGAGGAATGGTCGGTGATCTCCAACCACCACTTCGGCAGGCGGGACCGGTTCCAGACCGTCACCCGCTCGACCAACACGTCGCCGACCTGGGCCCGGTCCGCCACCAGGTCGCGCCGGACGGCGATGCCGCCGAGGCTGACCACGCTCCAGAGCGCCGCCACGACGAGCACGGCCACGACGGCGCCCAACGCCTGGTCCAATACCGGCCAGCCCGTGTACTCGGCGGCGGCGAGCAGGACCAGGACGACGAACACGGCGCGAACGGCCGTCATCCCCGCGACGGCTCCCGAACGGAGGCGGCATACCGCCGCTCGGTGTGATGGGCCGGGGCCGCGCCCGGCACCGGCACCGCGCCGAGCAGGGACCCGACCACCGCCCGGCCATCGACGTGCCGCATCCGGGCCGAGGGGGTGACGATGATCCGGTGCGCCAGGGTCGGTTCGGCCAGGGCCTTCACGTCGTCGGGGATCACGTAGTCCCGCCCGGCCAGGGCCGCCCAGGCCCGGGCCGCGTTGTACAGCGCCAGCGAGCCGCGCGGACTCGCCCCGAGGTAGACATCGGCGTGGTTCCGGGTCGCCTCGACCAGCGAGACGACGTACTCCGCGACCGCCGGCGCGACGTGGACCTCCTTGATCGCGGCCTGGGCGACGAGCAGTTCCTCGACCCGGACCACCTGGCGCAGGGCGTCGAGCGGGTGTTCCCGGTGCTGACGCTCCAGCATCTCCATCTCGTTCTGCCGCCCGGGATACCCCATCGAGATCCTGACCAGGAAGCGGTCGAGCTGCGCTTCCGGCAAGGGGAATGTTCCCTCGTATTCGATCGGGTTCTCGGTCGCCAGGACCACGAATGGGTCGGGCAGGGCATAAGTCTGGCCGTCGACCGTCACCTGCCGCTCCTCCATCGCCTCCAGGAGGGCCGATTGGGTCTTCGGCGTGGCCCGGTTGATCTCGTCGGCGAGGACCAGTTGGGCCACGATCGGGCCCGGCCGGTACTCGAATTGGTTGCGCTGCTGGTCGAAGATGCTGACCCCGGTCACGTCGCTCGGCAACAGGTCCGGCGTGAACTGGATGCGCTTGAACGAGGTCCCCAGGGTCCGGGCGACCGCCTTCGCCAGCACCGTCTTGCCGACCCCCGGCACGTCCTCGATCAGGACGTGGCCGTGGCAGAGCAGGGCCACCAGCACCAGTTGCACCTCACGCCGCTTGCCGACGATGACGCGCTCGACGTTCTCGGTCACCGCGTGGGCGACCGACTGCACCAGGGTCAGATCCATCCGGGGGCCGTGCTCCGTGGCACTCGCGCGGCGAGGCCATGTTGGCGGGGGTCGCGTTCGGGGCAATGAATCGTCCGGCCCGCGGCGTGCGGCGAGACGCGCGATAGCCCAGTATAGCCGGGAGCCCTTCCCCACCCGGTTCCGGCTGGGTGGTGGCTCGTGACCTCCGGCCCTTCGGGTCCTCCGATGGCCGGTCATCCGGTGAACGGACATGACCGTCTATACTTGGTACACGTCCCACACCACCCCATCGGACCGGCGCCAGCCCCCCGTCCCGGCGACCGGTCCGTCCGGGCTAGGTGTCACCAGACACGGCGTGGGTACCAGCCGAGAGGAGCCCGATCGATGTCCATCCCCACCCAGACCCAAACAGTGATGGCCACCGACGTCCCGGCCAAGCCGCGCCCGGCGTCGGCCAAGACGAAGGCCGCCGCCCGCAAGACGCTGATGCTGATCGACGGCTACGGCCTGATCTTCCGGGCCTATCACGCCCTGCCGCCCAGCCTGACGACCTCCACCGGCGAGCAGGTCAACGCGGTCTTCGGCTTCGCCTCGATGTTGCTCGACGTCGTCCGCCAGCAGTCGCCGGACTACGCGATCGTCGCCCTCGAAGGGGGCCGCACCTTCCGCCACGACGCCTTCGACGGCTACAAGGCGAACCGGGCCGACATGCCGGACGACCTGCGGCGCCAGATCGCCCGCGTCCACCAGGTGATCGAGACGTTGAACCTGCCGATCGTGACCCGCGACGGCTACGAGGCCGATGACGTGATCGGCAGCCTGTCGGTCGCCTGCTCCGCCCGGGACGACCTCGATGTCCTGATCCTGACCGGCGACAGCGACCTGCTTCAGCTCGTCACCGATCATGTCCAAGTCGTCCTGCCCGGGTCTCGCCGGTTCAATGAACTGCGCCGCTTCGATCCCGAGGCGGTGCTGGACCGCTACGGCTTCGCCCCGGCTCTGGTCGCGGACTACAAGGCGCTCGTCGGCGACACCTCGGACAACATCCCCGGCGTGCCCGGGATCGGTGACAAGACGGCCAAGGCCCTGATCCAGGCGTTCGGCCCCCTGGAGGCGATCATCGATCGCATCGACGAGGTGACCCCGACCAGGGCCCGCAACGCCCTGGCCGAGCACCGCGAACAGGCGATCATGAGCAAGGACCTGGCGACCATCGTCCGCGACCTCGACGTCGATTTCGACCCCGCCCTCGGCGCCATCGGCGACTACGACCACGCCGCCGCCCTGACGCTGCTGCAAGAGTTGGAGTTCCGCTCCCTGATCGCCAAGTTACCCGTCCCCCAGCGAAAGGTCGCCGCCGCGGTGACGGCCGAGCGTCCGGCCTCCAACCGGCGGGTAATCACGACCGACGGCGACCTGGCCGCCCTCGTCGCGGCGGTCCGGGCGGCGGGCGAATACGCCCTGGATGTCGAGACGACCTCGACAGACCCCCAAGTCGCCGAGTTGGTCGGCATCGCGATCGCCACCGGACCCTCGGACGCGGCCTACGTCCCGGTCGGACACCAGGCCGGGGAACAGTTGCCGGTCGCGACCGTGCGGGCCGCGCTGGACCCCGTCTTCCGCGATGCGAGTCTGGCCGTCTATACCCACCACGGCAAGTACGATCTCGCTGTCCTCGAACGGGCCGGGTTCGCCACCTTCGCGATCGCCTTCGACACCATGATCGCCGCCTACCTGCTGGCCCAGTCGTCCTCGCGGCTCAAGGACCTGGCGTTCAACCGGCTCGGCATCCAGATGACGGAGATCACCGACCTGATCGGGACCGGCAAGGGCCAGATCACGATGGACCAGGTCGACCCCAAGGAGGCGGGCGACTACGCCTGCGGCGATGTCGAGGCGACCTTCGCCCTGGTCGACCCCTTGCGGGCCGACCTCGATGCCCGGGAGCAGACGCGCCTTCTGCGCGAGGTCGAACTCCCCCTGATCCCGGTCCTGGTCGATATGGAGGCGGCCGGGATCGCCGTCGATTGCCCTTTCTTGGAGGTGCTCAGCGAGGAGATCACGACCGACCTCGGCCGGATCGAGGTCGAGATCCGGGAGATCGCCGGCGACGCGATCAACATCGGCTCCAATCGCCAGATCGCCACCCTGCTCTTCGAGACTCTCGGCCTGCGTTCCGGCCGCAAGACCAAGACCGGCTTCTCGGTCGATTCTGACGTGCTGGAGAGCCTCCGCCTCGATCATCCGGTCGTCGGCCTGATCCTGGAGCACAGGACGCTGTCCAAGCTGAAGTCCACCTACGTCGATGCCCTGCCGTCCCAGGTCAACCCCCGAACCGGCCGCGTCCACACCTCCTATAACCAGACGGTCGCCGCCACCGGCCGACTCTCCTCGACCAACCCGAACCTCCAGAACATTCCGATCCGGTCCGAACTCGGTCGCCGTGTCCGGCATGGTTTCCACGCCGACCCGAATCCGGCCGTCCGCCTCTACGACGATCCCGTCCTGCTGTCGGCCGACTATTCCCAGATCGAGCTGCGCCTGGTCGCCCACATGAGCGGCGAACCGTCCCTGGTCGAGGCTTTCCGGGCCGGCGAGGACATCCACCGTGCCACGGCCGCGCTCGTCGCCGGGGTCGACCCGGCGGACGTCACGCCATCGATGCGCTCGATCGCCAAGACGGTCAACTTCGGCGTCATGTACGGGATGCAGAGCTACGGGCTGTCCCGCGACTCCGGTCTCTCCCGGGCCGACTCCCAACGGTTCATCGACGAGTATTGGGCCCGCCTGCCCCGGGTCCGGGAACTGTTCGACCGGACGATCGCCTTCGGCCTGGAACACGGCTATGTGACGACCGAGTGGGGTCGCCGCCGCTACATCCCCCAACTCCTCTCCTCCAACGGCGGGCAGCGGATCGCCGGGGAGCGGATGGCGATCAACATGCCGGTCCAGGGCGCCGCGGCCGACATCATGAAGCTGGCGATGATCGAGCTGCACCGCGCCCTGGCCGACTCGCCGATGCGGGCCCGGATGCTGCTCCAGGTCCATGACGAACTTGTCCTCGAGGTCCATCGCGACGACCTCCACGATGCCGCCCGCCTCGTCACCGGCACGATGGCCTCGGTGGTCCAACTCGACGTACCGCTCGTCGCCGAGGTCCAGGCCGGCAGTCACTGGGACACCATGGAGCCCGTCGAGATGGGCGCGGGGTAGCGCGGCCCATGCCCGGGGGCCGGTCAGGTGGGGTTGGTCGCCGGGCACGGGCCGGCGGGGCACTCGCGTCCCGCTGGGCGTTCCGGCTGGCGCGGAGACGATTCGCCGGTGTCCTGGTGCGGTAGGTTTTCGCCCACGCGGTATGGGCTCTGCCAGTCCCCCGGCCCAGCTTTCCACTCCATGTCTTGATCGTGCCCCGGGTCGGCATCGCGGGTGCGATGTCGATCAGGCAGTCCGAACTCCCGTATCTCGCGGCCATGTTCGACGTGGCGACCCGCCTCTCCGCCGGACACGATCCCGGCGAGCATCCGATCGCCCTCGTCATCAACGCCGGGATCCATCAGGACGTCGGCCAACTCCACGCCCACCTCATCGCCGGTGCGGACGTTCCCAGGTATACCTGTCCGCCCG
>JACCVE010000144.1 GCA_013698285.1 Chloroflexia bacterium
GGCTGCGGCAGTGGTCCGGCAATACGCTCACCCGAAACGTGGCCGCCCGGCCCGGCACACCCGCGCACATATCTCCTGCGTTCTCGAAGGTAGCGCGGCCGCTCACCGGCCCGCCGTTCGTCGGAAAGGAGGGGCTTGCTCATGCCCTTGGTTTACCACAGCGTCACCCGGTTTTGAAAGGCACACTTAGTATCCCTCGTCGAGGTCGACCACGTTGCGCAGAGGTTCCCCCGCTTGCCACCGGGCGATGTTGTCCGAGGCGATGCCGACCGCACGGTCGAGGTAGTGCGGGGAGGCTCCGGAGGAGTGCGACGTGATCAGGACGTTGGGCATCGTCCAGAGCGGCGAATCCGCTGGCAGGGGTTCGGGGTCGGTCACGTCGAGTCCGGCCCCGGCGAGGTGGCCGGACCGGAGCGCCTCGATCATGGCGTCTTGATCGATGACGGCACCGCGGCCGATGTTGAAGAAGTGAGCCCCCGGCTTGAGTAGGCCCAGGCGGCGAGCGTCGATGAGGTGCCGCGTCGAGGCGGTCAGTGGCACGCAGACGGCGAGGTGGTCAGCGACCGGCAGGTATTCGTCGAGGTGGTCGAGGGTCACGACCTCGTCGAAACCGGAGGGGACGGGACGATCGTCGTGGCGTCGGACCCCGACGACTCGCATCCCGAACCCGGCCGCCCGGGCCGCAAGGGCAGTGGCGATCTGGCCGGTGCCGAGGATCACCAGCGTCTGTCCGTGCAGCTCGAAGACGCGCTCCCGCATCGACCCGTCGAACCAGCGCCGCTGGTCCTGCTCCCGGACCAAGAACGGCAACTGGCGAGCGAAGGCGAGCATCATCGCCATCACGTGCTCGCCGATGTTGATGGCGTGGGCGCCGCTGGCGTTAGTCACTACGACGTCCGACGCTTCCAGGGCAGCGACGGGGAGGTGTTCCACCCCGGCCGACATGAGCTGGACCCAGCGCAACCGGCCTGCACCCCGGACCTGCTCATCACTGATCTGCCAGCCGATGAAGGCGTCCGCGTGGCCCAGATCGCTTCGGCCCCCCTCCTCTGCCCGGTAGTCGAACGTCAGCGACGGGTGTGCCTCGTGCAGTCGATCCCGGTATGCGGGGGAGAGCGACACGCCGACGACGATGCGGGTCAAGGCGGCCCGGTCCTGACTCGTTGTTGGATGAGACGACACCGACGGTTCTCCCAGACGAATGGTGGCGAGACGATTGGATCCCCGGCCCGGCTCAGCCGCCGATCTGGGACATGCCCCGGACCGTGTCTCGCACGCCATCGGCCAGCAGGTGGCCCCAGGGCTTGCGCCAGACACCGGCCCGGAGTTGGGCGCGGAGGGCGTCATCGCCCGCCCCTTGGCGCATCATGTCGCGCAGGTCCACCTCGTCGTTGCGAAGCAGGCAGAGGCGGAGCTTCCCGTCGGCCGTCAGCCGGACGCGGTTGCAGGCGGCGCAGAACGGGACTGAGACGGGGGAGATGAACCCGATCGTGCCGGCCGCGCCGGGGATCCGCCACAGCCGCGCCGGGTCGGCGGCGTCGGCCCGGACCGGCTCCAATGGGCCGAACTGGCCCTCCAGCCGGGCCAGGGTCTCTCCTGAGGTGACGAGACTCGCGTCGTGGACTTCGCCGACCCCTTCCAGCGGCATGATCTCCAGGAACCGCACCTGCCAGGGTCGCTCGATCGTCAGGGCGGCCATCTCCCCGACCTCGTGGTCGTTCTGGTCGCGGACGACGACCGAGTTCAACTTGATCGGTGTCAGGCCGACCCGCTCCGCCGCCTCGATCCCTTCCCAGACCAGGTCGAGGCGACCACCCCGGGTCATCAGCTTGAAGCGGTCGGGGTCGAGGGTGTCGATGCTGATGTTGACGCGGTCGAGCCCCGCGGCCTTGAGCGGCTCGGCCAGGCGACCGAAGAGCAGGGCGTTGGTGGTCATCGAAAGCTCTTCGATGCCGGGGAACGTCTTCATCGCCCGGACCAGCTCGACCACGTTGGGCCGGATCGTCGGCTCACCGCCTGTCAGGCGCAGTTTGTTGAACCCGATCTCGCCACAGAGGCGGACCACCCGCAGCAGTTCCTCATCGGTCAGCAGTTCCGCCCTGGGCTGAAACTTCATCCCGATCGCGGGCATGCAGTAGAGACAGCGGAAATTGCACCGGTCGGTGAGGGAAATACGCAGGTACGTCATTGCCCGGCCGAACGAGTCCCGGGCGATGGCCGGGGCCCCATGGGCGCTCAACGACACCGGGTGGGTGATCGGTTCGAGGACGCTGACCATGACGAATCCTGTTCGGCTACATCGCCATCCGGGGGCGAGTGCGATCGTTACTCAATGATTGAGTATAGCGCACCCTCTTGGACCCGCTGTCCACACCCGACCCCATGGCGACCAACGAGTAGAACGTCTCGTCGGGCGACGGTCGTCGCTGGGTATCACGATCCTTCCGTGCGCAGGCGTGGGTCGATCAGGTCTCGGATCGCGTCACCGACGAGGTTGATGCCAAAGACCAGCACGGCCAAGGTGAGGCCGGGATAGAGCACGGTCCACGGTGCCAGTTCCATGTAGACGCGATTTTCACTGAGCATCGATCCGAGGGACGGGGTCGGGGGCACGGCGCCAAGCCCGAGGAAACTCAGTGCCGCCTCCAGGATGATCGCGCCAGAGAGACTCAGTGTGAGTTGGACCAAGATCGGCGCGGTGATGTTGGGGAGGAGATGGTGACGGATCACGCGGCTCGCCGGTGCGCCGGAGGCGACCGCCGCCTGGACGTATTCGATATGCTTGAGCGTGAGGGTAGACCCTCGCACTACCCTCGCGAAGATCGGCGTGTAGACGATCGCGATCGCGATCACGATGCTGGTGAATCCCGGTTCGAAGACGGCCACGATCAGGATCGCGAGCAGGACCGACGGGAACGCGAACAGCACGTCCATGACCCGCATCACCACGTATTCGACCCAGCCCCCAAGGTAACCCGCGACGACACCGAGGGCCGTGCCAACGATCGCTGAGACGGTCACCGACGAGGCACCGGTAATGAGAGAGATCCGTGCGCCGTGCAGGACCCGGCTGAGCACGTCGCGGCCGAAGAGGTCACCGCCAAGCAGCCCGCCATCTCCCGGCGGACGTAATCGATCGAGGGGTGACATCGTCACCGGATCTTCCGGGGCGATCCACGGCGCCAAGGCCGCCCCGAGTACGAGGACGAGCAGGACGAGGCCCGCCGCTGAGCCCGCCCGGTTGCGTCGGATCGCTCGTCGCACGGCGGAGAGGGTTCTGGATCGCCGGGGCACCTCAGCGATCACTGGCGACGGATCCGGGGATCGACGAGGCCGTAGATGACATCGGTCAGGAGGTTGATCATCACGAAGCTGCCGGCGATGAAGAGGGTCGTCCCCTGCACCATCGGATAATCGCGCTGGAGCACGGCATCGAGCGCCAAGCGGCCGATGCCGGGGATCGCGAAGAGTTGCTCGACGATGACCGTGCCGCCGAGGAGATAGCCGGTCTGGATGCCGACGACGGTGATCACCGGGACGAGCGCGTTGCGCAGCGCGTGGCCGAGGACGACGCCCCGGTCGGTCAACCCCTTCGCCCGGGCGACGGTCAGGTACTCCTTACCCAGCTCTTCCAGGAGCGCCGACCGGGTCATCCGGGTGATCGACGCCGCGAGCAGGGCGCCCAGCGAGACCGCGGGCAAGACCAACGAGCGCACGTTGGCGAGCAGACCGTCGGAGACGGGGACGAACCCGGTCGTGGGCAGGACCGGCCAATGGAGGGAGACGAAGAGGATCAACAGCGTCCCGAGCAGGAAGTTCGGCACGGAAAGCCCGAGCAGACCGCCGAGCCGGGCGATCAGGTCGATCGGACCATTGCGGTGCACCGCCGCCAGCACACCGGCGGGAACGGCGATCAGCAGCGACGCGACGGTCGCCAGGAGGGCCAGTTCGAGCGTCGCTGGCAGCCTGTTCACGATTTCCCGCGACACCGGCTGGCCCGTGCGTAACGACGTACCGAGGTCCCCTCGCACGGCATCGCCGAGCCAGACCACGTACTGCACCGGCACGGGGGCGTCGAGCCCATAGGACCGGGCGATGGCGTCGCGTTGTTCGTCGGAGACATCGGGACCAAGGCCGATCATGATGTCGACGAAGTCGCCGGGGATCGCCTGCATGGCACCGAAGACCAGCACCGATATCCCCAGCAAGGTCGGCAGAAAAACCGTCACGATCCGGCGTAGGGTGTAACTCAGCACGGACGACGATTCTCCGGAATGTCACGAGCCCTGCCGCCTCCGCCGCCAGGAGCGACGGCACCGGCGGGAAAAGGCGGCCGGGCAAGTGTCGGAACGTGTGAGGTCAGGACCCGCCGACCGTCGTTCGCTTCAGCGTCTCCCAGGTGTCGATCGGATTCGGCGCGAATCCGTCGACGTCCTCCCGGTGGGCAAAGTACGACAGCCGGGTCGAAACGAAGATCGCCGGGACCGCCTCGGCGATCAACTGCTCCGCCTGCCGGTAGATCTCCTGCCGTTGCGCCGCATCGACGGTGGTCCGACCCTGTTCCAGTAACGTGTCGACCTCCGGGTCACTGAACTGGAAGGCATTGACCGAGCCACCGGTGTGGAACGCTGGATAGAGTGCCCGGTCCGGATCGTTTCCGCTGCCATTGAAGCTGACGAACGACTGGAAGTCGCGTGCCCGCCACCGCTCGACAAACGTGCCGAACTCGACCTGGTCGATCTCGACCTGGATGCCGACGTCCTGGAGCTGCTGCTGCAGGATCAGCGAGATGTTGATGAACTCTGGGTAGAGTGGAGACGCGACGATGCTCATCGAGAAGCCGTCCGCGAAGCCGGCCTCGGTCAGGAGTTGGCGGGCCCGGTCGAGGTCGCGACCGTAGAGCGGGAGCTGGTCGGCCGGCGCGGCCCACTCACCCAGCGTCGGCACGATCGGACCCGTCACCGAACCGTTGCCGAAGAATGCCGTGTCCACGATCGCCTGGCGGTCGACGGCCAGGCTGATGGCCTGGCGGACGGCGATATTATCGAACGGGGCCTGCAGGGTGTTGAGCCCCAGCAGGTAGTAGTCGGTCGTCTCCTGGTTGATGACCTCGACGCCGTCGCTCTGCCCAGCGAGGTCGACCGATGCGGCATCGGCCAGTGTGGTCAAGCCAATCTCTCCCGTCCTGATCGCGGCCAGCCGGGCAGATTCATCGGGCAGGATGTTCCATGTGATCTGCCCCAGCATGGGCAGTGCCTGATCCCAGTAGTCCTCGTTGGCCGTCATCACCGTCCTGGTGTCGGCCACGTGCTCGGTGAGCCGGAACGCGCCGGTCCCGACCATGGTCGCCTGGAGGTCGCCCGTCTTCTCGACCTCTTCCCGGGGCACGATCGCCGCCCACGGGGACGAGAGCGTCGCGAGGAGGGGCCCATAGGGCTGGGAGAACGTCATCCGGACCGTTCGCTCGTCGGGAGTCTCGATCGCCTCGATCGGTTCGAGTTGACTGGCCCACGGAGACGCGGTGGCAGGATCGGCGATGCGTTCCAGGCTGTACTTGACGTCCTCGGCGGTCATTGCCCGGCCGTTGTGGAAGGTCACGCCCGGGCGGAGGGTGAAGACGAACGTCGTGTCGTCCGGCGTCTCCCAGCTCTCGGCCAGGCCCGGCAGCGGCTGGTTCTCGGCATCGAATCGCACCAGTTGCTCGTAGACCGGTGCGATGGCCTGGAAACTGGAGGCAGCGGTAACCAAGGCCGGGTCGAACCCGACAGCCTCTTGCGCTTTGCCGATGACCAGCTCCCCGGTCGGTGCGGCGGCGGGCGTCGCGTCTTGGGCCACGGCATGCCGGGCTGGGGTGATCCCTAGGGCGGCGGTGGCAACTCCGGCTCCAGCGCCCTTCACGACGTCACGACGGGTGTAGCTGTGGTGCGTCATGGTTGCATTCTCCTACCGCGAGTGCCTCGCGCTTCATTCATGTGAGTATGTCCGCCTGCCGCTGACTTGGCAGCACTAAACGTGCCAGCGGGACGCCGTCAACGTGCCCGGTGAAGCGTGAGTTTACCGAGCGGCACGGCCCGCCGGGCGCCAGTTGCGGAGGGGACGTTGGTCGCCCGCCCGGCCAAGGCATCATTGGCCATCAACGCGAAGAACATCGCTTCCTTCGCGTCGCTGTCGATCCCGTGTCTCTCCAGGGTCGTCACCGGCACGGGCGCGACCTCATCCGCCAGCATGCGGAGCAAGGTCGGATTGCGGGCGCCGCCTCCCCCCACGATCACCTCGT
>JACCVE010000170.1 GCA_013698285.1 Chloroflexia bacterium
GCTGGAGATGGTCCGGCAGCGGCCACTCCGGGTCTGCACCTCGCGGGGACCCGTGCGTGGGACATGGAACGTGCCACTGGGTCGTGGTCACGACCGGGGACCGGTCAGCCGCTGGGCTGGTTCACGACCGTCGATGCCGCTCGCGACTCCGCCGTGCCCGCGCCACTCGCTGGGCGGATGGCGGGTGCTGATACCGGGCACGGTCGTGGTGCGGACGGGGAACGTCCAGCCGGGTCGCCCCATGCCCGATCGAGCCTCGCGGCACCTGGCGCCCGGCACCGGGAGGCGAGCTTCCCGGTCGATTGTCCGGGCGGAATCGCGGGTTTGCCTCGACGCCGGTCTCTTAGGTGGCCGGCATGTCCCGGCGGCGCGGGCGAGGTCAGGATGAACGCGGGAGCGGTGCGGCGGGAAACCCGGCCAGCCATCGCGGCGAGCCCGGTCCGTGCGGGCAAACGGGCAAACGGGCACAGAGATACAGTCCCGACGAACCGATCTCCGTTGGTCGTCCCCGCGTCGGTGGTTCGTCGCACGTCGCCCCGCAACGCGTGCGCATCCCCGCCTCTGCCCCGTCGCGCGCCCGGTTGTCCGGCCGTTGGCCCCGCGACCTCGGGCCGCCGGAACGCGTCTGGGTGGTTCGACCTCCGGGACGATGGCCCCTCGGGACTGTACGTACAGAGTATACGGTCACGGTGATCCTGTCAAGGGGTCAAACGGGGAAATATCGAGGGTGTCCGTACAGGTGGTCCCCGGGATCATCCGGGTCGGATCGGAACGGTGACGAAGGCTGTGGGGTGGCCATGAGGAGATGCCGATCCCGGTGTCACGCGCTCAGCGTCGCGGTCGGGTGCGGGGAGAGACGCGGCGATGACGCGAGCCACGCCGTCCGGGTTCCCGGTCAGCATGAGGTGACCGGCGTCCGGCACGACCGCCACCGCGACCCCGGCCACGCGGAGCCATGCCTCGTGGTGATGCGGCAGCGTCTGGGCCCCGAAGACGTAGGTACGCGGCAGGGTCAGCGCCAAGAACGTCTGCCGCAACGAGACCGTGACCAGGGCGGCGGCGCTCCGGTGCATCGCTCGCGGGTCCGCCGCTCGGAGCGTGGACGGATAGGTCGACATGGCCGGGTCCTCGGCCGCCCACGTTTCGGCCCGCGCGACGAGCGTCGCGTGACCGGTCGCCACGTACTCGGCCTCGGTCTGGTCGGCGATTGTCCGGCTCAGCGTGGTGTCCTCCGGCTCCAGGTTGGGCTCGGCGACGACCAGGCTGGCGACGAGGTCGGGACAGGCGGCGGCCAGGACGATCGCGATCGTGCCGCCGAGGCTATGACCGACGAGGTGGCAGTCCCGGAGGCCAAGGTGGTCGAGGAGGTGGGCGATCGTCGGGGCGTGCGCCTCCAGCGTGTGGGGGAAGGCAGCGGGGTGGTCGCTGAAGCCGAACCCGAGGAGGTCGACGAGGAGCGCGCGGTAGGGCGCGAGTAGAGGATGGCGGGCGATCGCCGGAACGTCGGCGGACGACGCCAAGCCCAGCCCATGCAGATAGACACAGACCGGCTCGTGGCCGCCAAGGTCGTGGTAACAGAGGTGGGCGTCGAGATCGGGCAGGTACAACGCACGCACGGGCACTCACCATCTCGACCGTGACGGGACTCCCCCATGCCGGGTGACGGGATGGTACACGGACAGGGGACAGTCGGCAGTCGGCAGTCGGTGGGAGGCAGGGGGCAGGGGGTGGTTGGGCCGGTGGCGGCGGGTGATCCGGGTGCCACCGATTCTGTCCCGTGGCGGGCCGCGCCGCGGGCTGCGATGATGGCTCGAGGCCCGAAACGTGCCGCTCGGGCGATGCCGACGGCGACACCATAGCCGGATCCCACGAGGGCCGAGGCTGTCGGGCATTGGCAGGACGCCATGTCTGGCTCGGGAACGGTTGCGTGCTAGCCAGACGACCGGTGAGATGGCCGGTGAATCGGATCACGACCGATCGGTCGAAGGGGGCGAGGATGGCGCGATGGATTCGACTGTTCACAGAAGGTGACGCCAGCCAGCGCGCGCTCCTCGGCGGCAAGAGCGCCAACCTCGCCGAGATGGCCAGACTCGACTTGCCGATCCCGCCGGGATTCACGATCACCACCGACGCTTGCCGGGCCTACCTCGATGGCGGCGCCATCCCCGAGGGGCTCTGGGACGAACTCGATGCCGGGATCCACGGGATCGAGCGGCAGATCGGTCGGGGGTTTGGCGATGCCGCCAACCCATTGCTCGTCTCGGTCCGCTCCGGGGCGGCCGCGTCCATGCCGGGGATGATGGAGACCGTCCTCAACCTGGGACTCGACGATGCCACCGTCACCGGCCTGGCCGCGCAGGCCGGCGATGACCGTTTCGCGTGGGATTCGTTCCGGCGCCTGATCCAGATGTACGGCCGGGTCGTCCTGGGGATCAGGGGCGATCGCTTCGAATCCGCCCTGACGACGCACAAGCGGCGCCTGGGCGTGGAGAACGACGCCGGGCTCGATGCGCAGACCCTGCGGGCGGTGGTAGAGGCCTACCGCGAGATCATCCGCGGGGTGACGGGTCAGGATTTCCCCGCCGATCCCGTGACGCAGTTGCGGGGGGCCGTCGAGGCCGTGTTCCGGTCGTGGAATACCGGGCGTGCCGTCGCCTACCGGCGGGAGTTCCGGATCCCCGACGACCTCGGCACGGCGGTGACCGTCCAGGCGATGGTCTTCGGCAACCTCGGCGAGGACAGCGCCACCGGGGTCGCCTTCACCCGCGATCCGGCCACGGGCGAGCGGCGCCTGGTGGGTGAGTTCCTCCCCAACGCCCAGGGCGAGGACGTGGTGGCGGGGATCCGGACGCCGCGACCGCTCGACGGACTGGCCGATGACCCACGCCTGGCGGGCGCGTTCGCGGAGCTGCAGACGGTCGCGGCCCGGCTGGAGGAACACTTCACCGACGCCCAAGACCTGGAGTTCACGATCGAGCGGGGGCGGCTCTGGATGCTCCAGACGCGAGCGGCGAAGCGCACCGGCATCGCCGCCGTCCGGATCGCGGTGGCGATGGTCGACGAGGGGCTGATCGCCCCCGCCAAGGCGGTCCGGCGGGTCCAGCCCGACCAGCTCGACCAGTTGCTCCACCCGATGATCGACCCGGCCGCCGAGCTGGACGTGCTGACCGTTGGGATGCCGGCCTCCCCGGGGGCCGCCAGCGGGCAAGCCGTCTTCGACCCGGACGAGGCGGAGCAACTCCACCAGAGCGGCCGCCCGGTGATCCTCGTCCGCCGCGAGACCTCGCCGGAGGATTTTCACGGCATGGTGGCCGCCCGGGGCATCGTGACCGCGCGCGGTGGCACCACCTCTCACGCGGCGGTGGTGGCCCGGGGGATGGGCAAGCCGTGCGTCACCGGGGCCGGGGACCTCGAGGTCAACGAGGCGGGTGGCTTCCTCAACGTCGGCGAGACCGTCGTGCGGCGTCACGACTGGTTGACGATCGACGGTGCCACCGGCCGGGTGATCCGGGGCCGGGTCCGCATGGTCCAACCCGAAACGGGCGAGGATTACCGCCAACTCCTCGCCTGGGCGGACGCCGAGCGCGGCCTGCGGGTGCGGGCCAACGCCGATACGCCGCGCGACGCCGCGGTGGCGCGCAAACTGGGCGCCGAGGGCATCGGCCTCTGCCGGACCGAGCACATGTTCTTCCAGGGCAACCGGCTCCAGGCGATGCGGGAGATGATCCTGGCCGACGACGCCACCTCGCGGGAGACCGCGCTGGCCAAGCTGTTGCCGCTCCAGCGGGATGACTTCGTCGCCATCTTCCGGGCGATGGACGGGCTGCCCGTCACGATCCGCACGCTCGACCCGCCGTTGCACGAGTTCTTGCCCCACTCGTCGGCCGAGGAAGGGAACCTGGCGTGGGAGATAGGGATCGACGCCGGGGTCGTCCGGACCAAAGTGCAGCAGTTGCGCGAGGCCAATCCGATGCTCGGCTTTCGCGGCTGCCGCCTCGGGATCGCTTACCCCGAGATCACCGCGATGCAGGCACGGGCGATCTTCGCCGCTGCCTGCCAGGTGACGCGGGAGGGCGGCACGGTGCTGCCCGAGGTGATGATCCCGCTCGTCGTCGCACCACGGGAACTCGAACTCCAGCGAGCCGTCGTCGACCGGACGGCGGAGACCGTGTTCGCGGAAGAGGGGACGACGGTCTCGTACCTGGTCGGGACGATGATCGAGCTGCCGCGTGCGGCGCTGCTGGCCGACAAGATCGCCCCGTACGCGGACTTCATCTCGTTCGGGACCAACGACCTGACCCAGACGGCGCTGGGGATGAGCCGGGACGATGCCAGCCGCTTCCTGCCGGACTACGTGGGGAAGAGGATCTTGCCGCACGACCCATTCCTGTCGATTGACGTGGATGGCGTGGGGCGGTTGGTGGAGATGGGTACGAAGCTGGCCCGGTCGGCCCGGCCGGACCTCAAGGTGGGCATCTGCGGGGAGCACGGGGGCGATCCGGACAGCATCGCGTTCTTCGCCAAGGCCGGCCTCGACTACGTCAGCGCCTCACCCTACCGGGTGCCGATCGCGCGTCTCGCGGCAGCCCACGCCAGCCAGGGGCGGCAAGGGCACGAATCAAGCGACGAGTAGGCCAGCCGCGAGCGGCCACGACCGGCGGTCACCCGTGGCGCGCGGAGTCGCCGGTGCGGCCCTGGCCGGCGGGTCCCGGCAGATTCATACGGTATCCGGTTGAACCGGTGAAAACCATTGTAGGGACGACGATTGAAGCGTCCGTTTTCAGGATGATGTTATTGATGACGGACATTCATCAGGCTGGAGGGCGCAGCAAGCGGCGCCCCTACAGATTAGTTGCCATGAGCGCCGACGGTTTATCGTCAACCTATGACGCGGATCTCATATCAGCCGGCCCGGCCGGTGCGAACCGGGGCGGCGAGGCGGCCGTCGTTGAGACCCGCGTCGTGGAGCTGGTGGGGGCCGATGTTGCGGCTCAGCACGGCCAGTCCGGCCAGGTGGGCCAGCAGCCCGGCGGTGCTGGCGCAGCAGTCGATCAGGACGATCGGCTCGAACCCGAGGTCGAAGACGTCCATCGCCACTTTCAGGACGCACATGTCGGTGTCGATGCCGACGATCGTCACCCGTTCCGGGTCGTCGGCCCGCAGCCGTTCGACCAGGTCGTCCGGGAGGCCGGTGAAGCCGGGCTTGGTGAAGGTCGTCGCCGGGGTGGCGAGGGGGGCCAGTTCCGGCACGAGGTCGGTCTCCGGCGGCCCGGCCAGGTCGTCCCAGGCGAGGAACCGTTGGTAGGGACTGCCGGGGGGATTGACGAACCGGGTGAAATAGACGTGGTCATACCCGGCGGCGTCGATGAGGCGACCGATGCGGGCCGGGATGTGGGCGGTGAAGTCGTTGATGAACCCCCGTTGCACATCGACCACGATCAGGGTGCCGGACGGGTCCGGGGCGGCGGGGGGCGGGTCGATCGACATGGTGGTTTCCCGGGGTGAGGGCGTGGGGACTGACGGGGTCATCGGACGTGTCGCGGTCGCAGGATCGGGACCGCCTCGTCTGGACGGCCGGGGGGTCGAATCCTCGATCACCGGACTCCCCGGCGACGTGGGGAGTCCGGGACACGGGCGTACGGCCAGGGTGTCCGGGCGCGGTGACGCGGGCGGTGGGGCCGTTCGGGTGCTGCCCGGTGTGGCGGGCGGCGGTGGGGCGGTGAATCACCGCCGGGGCGGCGGGGACCCCCTGCTATACTGACGGTCCTCCCAGGTCGCGGCGGGGACGAGCCGGCGGGCCATCACGCGGTGCCGCGCTCGCCGGCCTCGCCCGGTCCGGGAACCGGGAATGCCAGACACTCCCCCACCGTCCCCACCGCCGCCACGCATCGATCCCGTTGCCCACGTCGTCGAGGAGGGCGCGATGGCCCCTCGCAGTCGCCTCTCCCCTACCCCGCCTACCCGCGACCACGGACGCTCGACCGTGCCAGGGTCGGCGAGCGTGTCACCCGCCGATCACGACCTGGACGTGCCCGCGAGTCGCGAGCGTGGTGGTGGGGAGCGACGGGAGGACACGAGGTCCTCGCCTACGAAGATGAGCGCCGAGCCACGACGATGCGTCCCCCGCCGTGACTGTCCATCGGCCCCGGGACCACTCCGGGCGGTCATGCCCGTGGGGATGGTCCGGCCCGTGGGTGTGCCGTCGTCGCGAACGTACGAGCTGGCATCCCAGCACGTCGGGCGGGTCTTGGTGTCCTCTTGCCGTCCGGGGCCACCCGCGACGGGTCATGTCGCGCTCTCGCACGGCAGGTCATCGTCGTCCCTCTCCCGGCGTGCGTCCCGGACTAACGTGATCTGGCCCGTCCGGACCGTGCCCGCCCGGTCCGGCCGCGTTGCCTCCCATCGGCACGACCCCGTGGTCGCCCCCGGCTCACGAACTCTCCTATGCCTCGCCGTGGCGCTGTCGCTGGTGATGGCGTGGGTCGCGGTCGGTTCGGTGAACGTGATGGGGCAGGCGACCGCGACCGTCGAGCCGGTGCCAGCCCCGCCGTTTCCGGCGCCGCTCTCCGCCGATGCGCTGCCACCGCCGCCGTTCCCGGCACCGGTGCTGCCCGTGGCACCCCTTGGGGAGGCCGTGCCCGTGCCACCGGGCGGGACCGGTGGGGCGTTCGTCGCGGCGGCGACCGAGCACGTTACCTTCTTCGTCCAGGCCGGGGTGGCGATCCCGGCGGCCGAGCTGGCCGCCGCCTATGGTCCCCTGGTCGAGCGGGCCCACGCCGAGGGCACGATGCTCTTCGCGGTCGAGACCCCCGCCTCATTCGCCATCTACGCCTACGCCGACGCGGTGACCTACGGGGCGATGACCCGCGACCTGCCGGCCGGGGCGACGGATGAGCTTGGGATCATCGCCGAGCCGGGGGCCAGGCGAGTCCACCTTCACCTGGCCCGGCTGGCCAATCGCTCCTCGCTGGAGATCGAGAACGCCCTGCGCCACGTGACCACCCGGGTGGTGTTGGACGTGGCCAGCGGCGGCAACTTGCCGCGCGGCTTCGCCGAGGGGATGGCCCTCTATGTCGAGCACCCGATCACCCCCCGGCTGGCCCGGATCGCGGCGCTGGTGACCACGGCGAACCAGGGCGGGAGCCTGCTCTCCTGGTCGGACCTGAACCGGCGGCGTCCCCTGACGAACGAACAGGACCTCAGCCAGGCCGAGAGCTACGCCGCCGTGGCGTTCCTCCTCGACCGGTACGGCTTCCGGTCGTTCCGGGCCTTCCTCGACCAGGCCCGGACCCAACCCGACTGGCGGATGGCGATGCGGGCCGCCTACTACAACCGGGGCGCCAGCGAGATCGAAGCCCAATGGCGCGACAACTTGCCGCGCTGGACCGGGGGCGACTGGCGGGCCAACCTGGTCGCCGCGCTCGACTTGGAGCAGCCTCGCCAAGCCCTGCTGTCGGGCGACTACGCCGGGGCGCGGGCCGCGCTGGAGCAATCGTATCGGCTCTATACCGACCTCGGCGACGGCACCCGGGTCCAGGAGACGGAGGAGTTGCTGGCCCTGAGCGAGACCGGCATCCAGGCCGAGACGGCGATGACGCAGGCGCAGCAGGCGTTGGAATTGCACACCTATGACCGGGCCGGGGCGCTGGTGACCCAGGCCCGGTCCCAATATGCCCTCCTGCCGCCGGAGCACCAGCCGGGCGGCCTGCTGGAGACCTACGAGCGGACGGCCGCGTCCGGCCTGGCGGCGATCGCCGCCCTGGAAGAGGCCGAGCTGCGGGTCCACCGCTGGAGCGACTACCGCCAGGCCCGTTCGGCCGCCCTCGACGCCGGCTCCCGGTTCGCGGCCCTCGGCGATGACGAACTGCGGGACCGGGCCGACACCGTGCTGACCACCTTGGAGGCCCGCCAGCGACGGCTGGTGCTGCTGCTGGGGGCCCTGGCGGCGGTGACGGCGGCGTGGCTGGCCCTGTGGCTGTGGACGCGCGGCCCGGCGCCGCTGGATTGGGGCTGAGCGGTGGGTGACCTGCCCATGGAGACCATCGATCGTACCGCCACCCCGGCCCGAGACTGTCCGCGCCGACCGGCGGGGGACGGTGACGAGCGCGGGCCGTCGCGGCCCGGCGACGGCTTCGACCCCGGCCCCGGCCTCGCCCACGGTGACGGGCGGGTGACGCGACATGGTTGACCGGACGGGCATGGCCCGGATCACCTCGCCGTGGCAGGGGGCAGGTCGAGCGGTCGAACGCGCCGGTCGCCGGGCGACCGCCATGCCTTCCACCGTGAAGCGGCTGGGTCGGGGCCACGCCCGGCGTGTCCGGCGCGACCCGCGGACGGCCCTCTGGCAGGCGCTGTGGTTCCCCTTCTGGGCCGGCTCCGACCTACCCGCCCCGGCGCTGCCGGGCGCGGTGCCCGCCTTGCCCCGGGAGACGGGTCCGGCGGGCGAGCAGGTCAGCATGGTGCTGGGCACGATCCTGCGGCGGATCCGGCTGCAATGGGCATTGACCATCGTGGCCCGCTCGACCTGGCTCGGGCTGCTGGTCGGCTGTGTCTGGTCGCTGGTGGCGATGGCGGGAGGGCCGGGACCGACGGCGCCCCGCCTGATCTCCCTCTCCCTGGTCTTCGTCGCCGCCGGGGTCGTGTTCGCGGCCCTGACCCGGCCGGCTCCCGAGCGGGTGGCCCGGATGGTGGACCGCAGCTTCGGCCTGCACGAGCGGACGACCACCGCGCTAGCGAATCTGGGCCGGGAGGTGCCGGCCGGGGGCGAGCGGGCCCGGATCACCTATCTCCAGGTGGCGGACGCCGCCAACATCCTGACGATGGTCCGCCACCACCCGGCGTTCCGGCGGCAGGCTCCCGTCCGGGAGATCGTGCTGGCGACCGCCTGTGCGCTCCTCTTCGCGGCGCTGTCGTTCATGCGCGGGGCCGGGGGCGACCTGCCCGGGTCGCAATCCGGCATGGTGCCCGCCTTCGTGCCCGCCGCCGAGCGCCTGGCCCAGGAGCGGGAGGCCATCGTCGCGGCGGCGACGCCGTCGTCGGCCGAGGCGCCGACGATCGCCGAGGTGCGAGAGCGGGCCAGGCGGTCCTTCGAGGCGGCCGCGGACCTCCAGACCCTGGGGGAGGCCCTGGCCGACCACGCGATCACCCGCCAGGCGGCCGAAGACATCGCGGCGGGCGACTACGCGGGGGCAGGGCGCGAGTTGCGGGCCCTGGGCGAGCAGGCGGACCAACTCTCGGAGGAGACCCGCCAGGCCCTGGCCGAGGACCTCCGGGAAGCCGGCGGGGAGATG
>JACCVE010000201.1 GCA_013698285.1 Chloroflexia bacterium
TGAGGCGGCCATCCTCGCCGTCCTCCGTGCCCGGGACCGGCTGCCGCGCTCACTGGGGAGCGGGACCCCGGCCGACCTGGTCACCGGCCGCCGCCTCGCGGATCCGGGTGGGAACAAGGCCTTCCAACTCTGCCTCGAATCCACCGGCGACGCCCCACGGGCAGCGCCAGCGTCATCCGGCGATGGATGGGACGACTGGGGCGAGCACTTTCTCCGGGACTGCGGTCACCTGGCCGAGGCCGAACAGGTCCTGGCGCACCTTGAGACCGGCTTCATGCGGATTGCCGAGGACGGCGACGGGACGTTCCACGCCTGGGTCGCGACGAAGCGGGCGCCCGTCACCTGGCGGGAGCGGGCCGATATCGACTGGTGGGCCGCATGGCTCGCTCGGCGACACGGGGCCGCGTCACTGGTCGAGCCGGCCGCGCCGGCCGCACGGCCGGACCAGGCATGCGGCGACTCCGGAGACGACGCGACGTACCGCCGGTCAGCCGACGCTCACCTAGATAGGATGGCCTATCAACTCGGCTATCCGCCCGGCGCCATGATCGGCGGCTGCACCGTCCAGACCTACCGTGATGTCGTGGCCCTGCTCATCGGGTGGGTGCTCCGGGCACGGGACCGCGGGGAAGCGGCGACGCCGCGGTCCGAGAGCGCCATGGTCGCCGAGATCGCATCCGCCCTCGCCATCGACCCCGCCGTGGCCGGCCGGGCCGTCGCCGCCCTCACCCTCGACCAGGAGAACGCGGCCCACCACGCCGCCGTGCCTGGCGTCGCGGCGGCACCGCTCGTCCGGGTCGCCCCGGACCGGCTCGCCTGGTCGGTCCACGGCCTGACGACGGAGCCGCTGCTCTTTCTGACTCGCGAACTCCGGCGACGGGACGCGACGGAATACCACAACGCCGCCTTTCTCCGCGAGGATGTCTTCCGCCGGGATCTCTACGCCCTCTTCGCGGATAAGCGGTTCATGACCAACCCTGGGGGTGTCAAGCTCCGGCGCGAGGGTGGTGACGTCCGCACCGACATCGACGCCATCGTCTTCGACCGGAAAACCGGCACCCTCGCCTTCTTCGAGCTGAAGTCGCAGGACCCCTTCGCCCGGTCGGCCGCCGAACTGGCCCGCCAGCGCGACAACATCCTCTACGCCAACCGACAGGTCTCCGGCGTGCTGGCCTGGCTGAAAGCGCATGGGGCAGACGAACTCCTCGCCCGCATCGACGCCCGGACCGCCAGGACCTTCCAGGTCCAGAAGGTCTACCTCTTCGTCCTCGGCCGTTACCTCGCCCACTTCAACGACGGCCCGCCGCCCGACCGCCGCGCCGCCTGGGGCACCTGGCCCCAACTCCTGCGCCTCCTCGATGGCCAGCCCGTCCGGGCCACGGACGCCAACTCCATCGCCTCGCTCTTCACCCGCCTGGCGAACGACGCGCCGGTGATCTGGCCGCCCAGCGACCTACCACCGCGCGAGATCGCCCTCGGCGCCGACCGCTTGGTGATTCATGCCTCCTGGGGCGCCTATCAGGGCTGGATTCGTGCCGATGTCTCGTTCGGTCTCACCCCCCGGCCATGATGTCTTGGTCGATGAGCCACCGATCATCGACCTGGACGAAGATCCGGAACGTGTTGAACGGGAGCGGCGACGTGATCCCGCCCGAGGGGTTCTCCTCGCGCAGCAAGGCTCCGACCCGGCCATCGGGGAGTTGACGGACATCCTCGTCGTGGATGACCAGCGTTTCGGCCCCGAGCGGCACGTCGTCCGGCGCGGGTGTACCCGGAGGAGCAGCCGCGGCCAGCCGCGCCACCCGCGTCACCTCTGCCTCGACGGATGTCCGGATCTCATCTGAGTTGGGTCCCCCCCACATGTCGAACCACGGGCTCCGCCGGATGTAAGCATCCGTCTCCAGGGCGCTCTGGCGCAGCACATCCCCGGTCCGGCCACAAGCATTCCATTCTCGCTGGGTCGCCTGGATCGCCACGATGATCTCCGGAGCTACGCCTCCCGTTAATCTGGGGCTGATGACGACGTCCCATTCGCTGGTGGAGGTCGGCCGAGGCATCACCTGGGTCGAGAGGATCGACACGATCTCATCGATCGTCCGGGGCTCTACCTGACACTCCTGCCCAGCGACCGGACCCGGCGTCGCCACCACCACAGCTAGGTCGCGCTGGTCATCAGCGGGTGGCCGGAACGCAACTTGGGCCACCACGTAGCCCACGACCAGCACCGTGAGCAGCATCGCCGCGGTCGCCAGGCGAGCCCCCATCCTCCTCCGCTGGTTCATGTCCGGCGACGGCACCGATGCCGTGGGACGCCCGGCCGGGTTGCCCGGTCGTGCCCGGGTGAGAGATGACCCGATCGCCGGCTGGCTCGCCGGCCGGGGTGATCGCGTCGCGTCCATCACGTCCTCCCAGACGCTTGCCTTGATCCGATCTGACGGCTGGCCCGTCGCCGCCAGACCATGCACGTGTCGCGTCGCCGAGAGGAGTGCGGGTTCCACGGCACTCGCCGGGGCCGACTGACCCCGGGCCATCTCGTCGAGAAACCGGTCAAGCTCGTCCGCCCGCGTGTCCTTACCCCTCGCGAACCACATCGGCATCCTCCCTTCGATCGGCATCGTGCCGCTTCCCGATCACGTCCCGGAGCGTGGAGTAGGCACGGAACTGGCGGCTCTTCACCGCCGCGTGGCTGATCCCGAGGGTCCTGGCGATCTCCGGCCCGGTCAGTCCGGCGAGCCGTAATTCCACGATCTGCCGCTGGCTCGGGGGGAGACAGGCCAGCAGGGCCGCCAACCTACGGCCGTCCTCGGCGGCGAGCGCACGTTCCTCGGGCATCGACTCGGGACTGGGGATGTCTCCGGCGTCGTCGAGGGGAACGTAGAGGCGGCGACGGCGGCTCGCATCAACGAGGACGTTGTGGGCGATCGTGAAGAGCCATGACCGGAACGAACCGCTCCGGTAGGTGGGTAATGCGCCGAGTGCCTTGATGAAGACCTGGCTCGTCGCGTCCGCCGCTGCCTCCCGCTCCCCCAGGGAGCGCAGGCAGTAGTGATAGACGGAGCAGAAATAGGCGCTGTACAGCGGCGCGAACTCGGCCGGGTCGTCCCGTGCCCGGACGATCATCGCCGCCTCGGCATCGTCGCCGGGTGCGTCGAGCGTCCCCGTCATGGTGACTCTGCTCGCGTCCAAGGTCACCCCTCCGGCATCACCCCATCACGCCCATATCGAGGTAAACGCGCGGGCGAGAAAAAGGGTGCGGTCCTGGTGCGCGGGGAACGCCGGAGTCAGCGATGCGACCACGCCGGGCGGGGTGGTATCACCGGATCAAGAGGGGTAGCGCGGGGACGAATGGCGCGACGGGACTACGACACCATGAACTCGTCCAACTCCGCCTGGGTCGGCAAACCCTCCATCGCCCCTGGCCTCGTCGTCGCCAGGGCGCCGGCGGCGCTCGCGTAGCGCACGTCCTCGATGTCAGGCGCGGCCCAATCACGGGCGATGAGCCGTGAGACGAGGGCAGCGGTGAAGGCGTCGCCGGCGCCGGTCGGCTCGACGGCGTCCACGGGGAAGGCGGGGACGTCGTGGGGCTCGCCCTCCCCGTCGAGGAGGTAGCTGCCCCGGGCGCCGTCGGTCAGGACCGCGATGCGGGGCGGCAGGGCAGCTATGGCGCGGAGGGCGACGATCGGGTCGTCTCCCACGCCGAGCAGGGCCCTCGCGTCGTCCAGACTGGCCTTCAGGACCGTCGCCCGCTCGATGATCGGCCGGCAGGCCTCGGCGGCGACGGCCAGGTCGGGCCAGAGGCTCGATCGCAGGTTGATGTCAAAGACGACCGGCACCCCGGCGGCGGCGGCCACCTCGACGGCATGGGTGATCGCCGTCCGGGACGGCTCGGCCGCCAGGGCCACCGAGCCGACGACGATCCCGGCCAGGCCGGGGATGCCGAACCCGTCCACGTCCTCATCGGTCAGGAGTCGGTCCGCCAGGCGCAGCAGGGAGAAGTGACCGTCACCCCGGTCGTCCTTCCAGGCGAAGGCGAGCGTGGTCGGCGCCTCGGCCGTCGCCCGCAGGCGCGAGGTATCGACGCCCTCCCGGTTCAGTACACCGCGTAGGCGACGGCCGAAGGCATCGTCGCCGACCACGCCGCCGAAGGCACTCGAGACGCCGAGGCGGGCCAGGGCGACGGCGACGTTGGCAGGCGCCCCCCCGTCGCGGGCCTCGAAGGTCGTGGCCGTGGCGAGGTCCGGCGACCCGTCACTGACGATCAAGTCAATCAGGGTCTCCCCGATCGCCAGCACGGGCCCTGTCGTCCCCACGTCTCCGTCCCGTCCCCCCGAGCCCGTGCCGGCCGTCATAGTAGTGTCCCCCTCATTCGCGTTCGTGCGCCCTACCACCCACGGTCGGCCCCCGCGGGGAGATCGGTCAGGCGACGACGCCCTCTACGGTTCTGACACCCCGGCGCGGTCCACCATCCGTGAACGCGGCCCGTCTCACCGCCGGGACGCTCCCCGCGTTGCCACGATCGCACCGGATTCGTTGCTCGACCGGCCCTACGCCCGCTTGGCCCCGGAAACATCGCGCCGGACATCCAGCACGTCGCGGACGTTCTCCAGCCGGTTCAGGATCGCGCTCAGTTGCTTGACGCCCTCGACTTCGAGGGTCAGGAGCAAGGTCACCGTCCGGTCGTCGTGGGTCGTCGTCAGGACGCCGAGGATGTTGACCTTGGCATCGGCCAGCAGCGTGGTGATGTCCTTGAGCAGGCCGACCCGGTCCCAGGCGCTGACGTGGATCGAGACGGCGAACGTCTCGCCCCCCTGGTCGCTCCAACTCACCGGCAACAATCGCTCCGGCTCGGCGATGTGGATGATGTTCGGGCAGTCGGTCCGGTGGACCGTCACCCCGCGGCCCCGGGTCGTGAAGCCGATGATCTGGTCGCCGCTGACCGGGTTGCAGCAGGGCGCCAGGTGGGAGAGCAGCCCCCCGGCACCCAGGACCTCCAGCCGGGCGGGGGTCCGCGGCGCGGGCACGTAGGGGGTGGCGGCGAACTCTTCCTTCCGCGTCTCCCCCAGCCGGGCCGCGATCACCTGCGACGAGACCGCCCCGTAGCCGATCGCGGCCAGCAGGTCGTCCATCTTCTGGTAGCGGGGGAAGTGCTTCAGGACATCGTCGTTCTTGGCGTCCAGGCTGAGGCGACGCAGCTCGCGCTCCAGGATGTCGCGGCCCAGGGCGACGTTGTCGTCCCGCTGCTGGCGGCGGTACCATTGCCGGATCTTCTCCCGGGCCGAGGCGGTGGTCACGTACCCGGCGTCGGCCTGGAGCCAGTCCCGGCTCGGCCCCTTGGTCTTGCTGGTCATGATCTTGACGACCTGACCGTTCTGGAGCTTGTGGTCCAGGGCGACCTGCTGGTCGTTCACCTTGGCCCCGACGCAATGGTGGCCGACCTCGGTGTGGATGCGGTAGGCGAAATCGACCGGGGTCGCACCCGCCGGCAGCTCGATGATGTCGCCGGCCGGGGTGAAGACGTAGAGCATCTCCTGGAAGACGTCGCTCTTGAGCGACTCGACGAACTCCTCGGCGTCGGCGACCTCGTCGCGCCAGTCCATCAACTGGCGGAGCCAGGCGATCTTGGCCTCGATCTTGGCCCCCGCCTTGCCGCCCTCCTTGTACCGCCAGTGGGCGGCGACGCCGTACTCGGCGACGTGGTGCATCTCCCGGGTCCGGAATTGCAACTCGACCGCCTGCCCGCCCGGCCCGATCACGGCCGTGTGCAGGCTCTGGTACATGCTGTCCTTGGGCGTGGCGATGTAGTCGTCGAACTCGCCCGGGATGGGGTGCCACTTCTCGTGGATCACGCCGAGAGCGCCGTAGCAGGCCGCCCGGTCCTCGACGATGATCCTGATCCCGATCACGTCGTAGATCTCGTCGAAGCGCCGGTTCTTCTGCTGCATCTTCCGGTAGATCGAATAGGCGTGCTTCTGGCGGCCAGAGAGGTCGGCCTCGATCCCGGCAGCGCCCAGTGCCTCCCGCAGGTCGGCCGTCACCCGCTCGATGATGCCCTTCTGGTCGCGCCCCCGCTCGTCGAGCAGCCGGGTGATGCGGTGATAGTCGAAGGGCTCCAGATACCGGAACGCCAGGTCTTCCAACTCGGACTTGAATTGCCAGATGCCGAGCCGGTTCGCCAGCGGGGCGTAGATCTCCATCGTCTGCTGGGCGATCAGGACCTGCTTGTCGCGCGGCATCGCGTCCAGCGTCCGCATGTTGTGGAGGCGGTCGGCCAGCTTGATCAGGACGACCCCGATGTCGTCGACCATCGCCAGGAACATCTTGCGCAGGTTCTCGGCCTGCTGCTCCCGCTCCCGGCTGGCGTGGTCGCCCTCGCCGGTCCAGGGGATCTTGCCCAGCTTGGTGACGCCATCGACCAGCTTGGCGACGCGGGGGCCGAACTCGGTCTCGACATGTCCCAACGTGACCGGTGTGTCTTCGACCACGTCGTGCAGGATCGCCGCGACGAGTGCTTCGGCGTCGAGTTGCATCTTGGCCAAGATCGTCGCGACCGCGATCGGGTGCACGACATAGGGGTCGCCGGACCGGCGGCAGACCCCCTCGTGGGCCTCCCGCGCCACGGCGATGGCGCGATCGACGATCGGCTGAGAGCCGGCCGCCCCGGCGACCGCGTGCAGGGCATCGATCGCCCGCGCGATCTCCTCCCCACCGGTTGCTGCCGGCGGGGCCAGGGAATGCGTGGCGGAGATGGCCGGGGGGACGACACGGGCCACGGGTGGATCGGACCGGTCGAACTGGGGAACTACCATAACGATAGTGTCGGATACCCCGCCAACCCGTGCAAGTGGTCACGCGCGGCTGGTGATCGCCATTGATCTCGCCCATTTCCGGCGGGATATCGTGCCAGGCACCGGCCCCATGACCGGCCCGGCAGAGGCGAGTCCGTGCCTCGCGGTCCCATCACCGGCCACGCCCGCGGTGGTGATCGTGGCAAGGTATGTGCGAGAATGTGTTATGCACCCAATCAACGATGGTTGGAGCGTGTACCGTTCCGTCGCTGATGCGCGGGCTCCGAGCGGAGTCACCAGGCGGTGGAGAAGCGAAAGACGAAGACCATGCCACAGGGAACGATCAAGACGATTCGCGAAGATCGCGGTTTCGGGTTCGTAGCGCCGAGCGGATCGTCGGGCCGGGAAGATTTGTTCTTCCACGCTTCCGCGGTCGAGAATGCCACGTTTGAGCTTCTCCAGGTCGGCCAAGAGGTCGATTACGACGTGGAGCCGGACCCGCGCAACCCATCTCGGATGCGGGCCGTTCACGTTCGAGTCGCCGACGCGGAGTAACGAGCCGGTGATGGGTGCCCGGAATGGCGGCGAAGCCTGACCATACCGGTCCCATCCTACGACATGATGGACCCAACGAAGGACGTGGTGGCCTGGCCACCACGTCCTTCGCCTTTTTCGAAGCGTCACGCTCGCCGGACCTCAAGCAAGTGATCCTCCAGAACATGGCAACGGAGACGGTGCTCCGGGACCTTCATCTCCTGGCGACGACCTCGCCTGATTCCCGGCATCCTTCCTCGGACCCCGGCCCCGCAACGTCCTATTCTTCTCTCATGATGGGGTGGGAGCGGGACCCGCCCGGGATCCCGCGTGGCTGGCCGCCACCCAAGGTTCCCGGGAGGGTCGAGTTCCCGGCCCACACCGGGCTCTCCAGACCGGGCGCGGGCGGGCGATCAGACCCTCGCCCAACCCACCCCCGTGTCGGCGGTTCGCCCTATGCGGCCGGGGTGGCCGCCCGCTCGGGCAACGGCGGGACCGACCCTTCGGCCCGCTCCTGATCGAAGACCTGCTGCATGCCGGCGAGGTAATCCTCGGCCGTCATGTCCCCGGACCAGACCCGCTCGACATTGTCGATCAGGTAGGTCTCGGCCTGGGGCGGCCAGAACGTCCAGGTCGTGTACCCGTAGTCGCCGGCGGCCGACGCGGCGTTCATGTCCGCCAGCATCGCCGCGTACCGGGGGTCTAATCCCTCCAGAGCGTTCTCCGGCAGGGCGACGGGCGCCGGGGTCAGGCCGCAATCGACGGCGAGCCGGGCCTGGATCTCCGGCGAGAATAGGTGCGACAGGAACTCGGCCGCCGCCTCGGGGTTCTCGGAGGCGCGGTTGATCGAGTAGGTCGACCCAATGCCGAGGTCGTAGATGGCCTCGCCGCCGGACGACGGCATCGGCACCCAATCCCACTCGCTGTCGTTCCCCGCCTCCTCACCGAAGTAGGTGTTGAGGTCGGCGACGGCCCAGGTGCCTTCGATCTTCATCGCGGCATCCCCATCGGCCATGGCGCCAAAGGTGTCGGCGGTGGTGGTCGTGTAGTAGCGGTCCAGACCGCCCATGAACCAGCCTGCTTGCTGCATCTGGTCCAGCGCCTGGATGGCCTCGACGAACGCGGGGTCGGTCCACTGGACCTCGCCGGTCAGCGCGCCGTAGACCAATTCGGGACCCGCGATGTGATTCAAAAATTCGCCGACGAACCACTCGTTGGTCGGCCGCCACTCCAGGTTCGCATGCGCGAAGGGGATGACTCCCGCCTCGTCGATCTGGGTCGAGAGCGCGACGAGATCGTCCATCGTCATCGGCGGTTGCCAGCCATTCGCCTCGAACAGCGTCTTGTTGTAGTACAGGACCAGGGTCTCGACCTCGGTCGGGATGCTGTAGAGGGCGCCGTCGACCTTTCCCAAGTCCAGCGCCCAGGGCACGAACGTCTCGGACCACCCCTGGTTGGCGGCCACCTCATCCAGCGGCGCCAGTTGCCCGGCCCTGGCGAGTTCGATGGCGAACGAGGGGCCAGGCGTCGTCACGACATCGGGCCCACCGCCGCCGGCGATCGCGGTCTGGGTCGCTGTCCAGTTGTTGGCCTGCAGCGTCGCGTTGACCGTGACGCGGTCATTGGCGTCGTTGAAGGTATCGATAGCGGTCGCCACGATACAGTCGGCGGTCTCCGCCCCACCGGTGGAGTCGAACCACATCGTGATCTCGGTCGCGTCCTGCGCGGTGGTCGTCCTCGTGGCCCCGGTGATCCCCAGGGCCGGGGCGAGCGCGAACAGCACGACCATCACGATGCTGACCCGGTGACCGCGTCGTTCACTCCGATTCTCGTTACCCATCATTCGTCACTCCTTCTCAACCGCTCGAACGCGATGGTGGGTGCCATCGATGAGGTGCCCTGGATGACGTTGTCCGGGGGTCCTCGGCCCATTCGTCCCATGTTCGATTTTTCCCTTCTGCACGTTCGGCACCGGGCGGACCGATTTTCGGACGAGGATGTCCGGCGTCATCTCGACCGTGTGCTTCCCCGACATGACCCGCCCCGTCAGTTGGCTGACTCGAGCGTGTCTCGGCCGCCCGGACCTCTTCGTTCAAGGGACCGCTCCCCTCTGACCGCGAACCGCGCCACGGCCTCCCGGGAGGCCGTGGTCCCCGGCACCTGACGACGGCCAATGAGCCAGGCGTCGCGAGGTCCGCCCCGACCCGCGATCATGGCCAGGCGCCGGGGGCGTCGCCCGATCGAGCGGGCGGGGGCCGGATCGGCATGGTCAACGGCCTGGCTGCCCCGCTCAAACCTTCTATGCGGGCCGTATGATCGCCGGGGATCACACTGGCCGTGTCTCCTTCATCCGTGGGGGAGCGACCGCGCCACACCATCCGGGACGAAGCCCAGGGCCGTTCCGATGGCGAGGTTGTGCCAGCCAGTGTGCTCCGGCACGGCTCGCCTCGCCGCCGCGCACCGGGGAATCAGCGGCCTGGGTTACCCACGCGACACGACCTCCCTCGGTGCGGGTTGGCCACTGGGCCAGGCCTCTCAGGCACCGCCTACGCTCCGCCGCGACACCGGAGAGTCCTTCACCCACCTCGGCGATACGTATAAGCCCCGCCCCCTCCCCTGTCAACAGGGAGCGGCGGACATCCGGAACGCACGTGCGCGGCGTCCCCGGGACGTCACGACGGACGTCGTCTCACCCGTGTGATCCAAGCACCGATGACGCCCCTCCCGGACCCTTCACATGGCATGGCCGGCGGTCAGGCGGCCGAGTTCGCCATGCTAGGATGCGTAGGCGAGGAGGTCGGTAGACGGCACGTCAACGTGTGGGGAAGCGTCCAGTGAAGACCGTATCGCGTCCTGATCGCACGTTGCCCGGGGACATCGACCTGCCGCGCTCACCGGCGGAGGTGTTGGCGATCGTGCTGGAGAACGCGGCGCCGTTGGGGGTCGAGCACGTGGCCCTGCACCGTGCCCCCGGGCGCACATTGGCCCACGCGGCCACCGCCCCGGAGGACCAGCCGCCGTTCGCCGCCGCGACGATGGACGGCTTCGCCGTGATCGCCGACGATGGTTCCCCCTGGCGGGAAATCCTGGCCGACCAGATGGCGGGCCACGTCATCGATGTGGAGGTGACGCCGGGCACCGCCGTCCGGATCACCACCGGGGCGCCGATGCCCCCTGGCGCGGACGCGGTGGTCCCCGTCGAGGAGACCGACGTCTCCGAGGACCACGTCATCATCGGGGGCGACCCGGCTCGCCCCGGCCAGTACATCCGCCTGCCGGGCGCCGACGCACGCCGGGGCGACACGGTGGTTTCCGCGGGGTCGCTCCTCGGTCCGGCCGAACTCGGGCTCGTCGCCGGGGTGGGCCTGGTCCCTGTCCCCGTCTCTCGCCGTCCCCGGGTCACCATCATCGCCACCGGCGACGAACTGGTCGAGCCGGGGACCGTGCCGGGTCCGGGCCAGATCCGCGACTCGAATCGCTTCAGCCTGCTCGCGGCGGCCCGCGCCGAGGGGGCCGATGTCCGGTGGGTCGGCCACGCCCCGGACGACGCCGCCCCGCTCGCGGCACTGCTGCGGGACCGGATCGCCGCCGACGACATCGTGATCACCAGTGGCGGCGTCTCGATGGGCGAGCGGGACCTGGTCAAGGCCCTGCTGCCCGGCCTGGCGACCGTCCACCTCCGCCGGGTGTCGATGAGGCCGGGCAAGCCGTTCACCTTCGCCACCGCGGCCGTCGCCGACCCCGGAACCGAAACCGGGGAGCGCACGACGCTGATCTTCGGCTTGCCCGGCAACCCCGTCTCTGCCCTGGCCGGGTTCGAGTTGTTCATCCGGCCCGCGATCGCGACGATGCTGGGCCGGATCGGTTGGGAGCGGCCCCGCGTGACCGTCACGCTGGGCCACCAAATCCCCTCCGGCGACCGGACAGACTACCCGCGAGCCATCGTCACCGTCGGGCCCGACGCCAGCCTGTCGGCGACGACGACCGGCGGCCAGGCGTCCTCCCGCCTGGCATCGTGGCTGGGGGCCAATGCCCTGCTCGTCCTGCCCCCCCGCGAGCACCCCTATGCCGCCGGGGAACGCATCGACGCCCTCCTCCTCGGGCCTCCCCCGGGTGCGGGGTAGCGGGGCATACCGCGATGATCCTCGTACACAGCCACAGCTCTTGGCAGTCGCGGAGCCAAGTTCTGTCGCGGAGCGGTTTACGGCCGCGGAGCGGTTGACAGCCCGTTGACCCTGTCGTAGCGTGACAGTAAGGTTCAGAGATCATCGCGGGTCCGGCCATACGCCCGGACCCGCGAGAGGAGGTGACACCAGCCCCGGTGTCAGGATGGCGGCGCTGGACGCTGATGTCCACGTCCGAGCCCTGGCACCACGACTCCCCGTCGAGCCATTCGAGACGCCGTGTCGAGGAGGACACCCCATGAGCGACCACCTGACGCCCAGTGATGAGGCGACGCCCGCCGCCCCGGCCATGACCCATCTCTTGAGCGACGCCCTGCGGCTGCGCGAGTCTCGCCGCTCGACCCTGAAGCGGGCCGCCGTGCTGGGCCTCTCCGTCCCGGCGGTCGCCGCCGCCCTCGGCCCGGCCCGCCGGGCCCGCGCCCAGGACCCGATCACCCTGACCTGGTTCGCGGCCCGCGACCCGTCCGGCTACACCCAGCAGCAGGTGGACGCCTTCAACGCCCAGAATCCAGCCCTCCAGATCAGCTACCAGGAGCAGGGGGCCACGACCACGGACCTCCACGACAAGTTCGTCACCATCGCCAGCGCCGGTGACGAGTCGGCCGACATCGTCTCGATGGACGTCCCGTTCGTGCCCGAGTTCGCCGCCGCCGGGTGGACCTCGAACCTGTCGGAGGCACTCCCCGACGTCGAGCGCGACGCCTTCTACTCCGGCACGATCGAGGGCGCCACCTACGACGGCGAGATCTACGGCATCCCCTGGTACAACAATGGCCCTGGCCTCTTCTACCGCAAGGACCTCCTCGACGAAGCGGGCATCGCGCCACCGAAGTCCTACGACGAGCTGGTGACGGCCGCCAAGCAGTTGCAGACCGCCGACCGGTCCGGCTTCATCTTCCAGGCGGCCCAGACCGAGGGCGGCCTGATCAGTTGGCTGGAGAACCTCTGGGGCCATGGCGGCGAGATCCTCAATGACGAGGGCGAGATCGCACTCGGCGAGGGCACGGCGGCCGTGGACAGCCTGACCCGCCTGGTCAACTTCATCTACACCGACAAGATCTCGCCCGAGGCGACCCTGACGATGGCGACCGGGCCGGACGCCCAGAACGTCTTCGTCGAGGGCCGGGCCGTCTTCCTCCGGATGTGGATGACCGCCACCGCCGCGATGGACGCCGACACCTCGGCGGTCAAGGGCCTCTGGGACGTGACCAGCCTGCCGTCGGCGACGGGGACCGAGCCCGGCCCCGGCTGCCTCGGCGCCTGGATGCTCGGCATCTCGGCCAACTCCCGCTACGCCGAGCAGTCCGCCGAGGCGATCCGGTTCCTGACCTCGGTCGAGCAGCAGACCGCCCGCTACCTGGGCAACGGCAGCTTGCCGGCCCGGACGGCGGTTTTGGAGGACGAGGAGGTCCGCGCCAAATACGCCTACGTCGACCGGCTCGGCGCCGCCTTCGAGTCGCTCAAGCCGCGCCCGGTCAGCCCGTACTACAGCCAGATGTCGGCCGACGTGCTGCAGCCGAACTTCGCCGAGGTGATGACCCGGGCCAAGGAGCCCGAGCAGGCCGTCAACGATATGGTCGAGGGCATCGAGCAGGTCCTCAACAGCTAGGCGAAGGCCGGTCACCGGACACCCATCCCGTGCCCGGCCGAATCCCCGCCGAACCTGTCCCGACCGGGAGCGCGGGCAGCCCGCGCTCCCGATCCCCATGCCTCGACGAGGTTGCCATGGCGATCACCCGACCCGACCACGCCGCCCCCGTGCCCTCGGCCGCACCTGCCGTCGCGGCCGGGCGGCGGTGGTCGGCCCAGCAACGCTCCGAGGCCCTCTTCGCCCTCTGGCTGGTCCTGCCCGCCCTGGCGACGATCGCCTTCGTGGCCTTCTTCCCGCTCGGCAGGGCGGTCTGGCTCAGCCTGTGGCGGATCAACCTCCGGTTCGCCAACACGCCTCGCACCTGGCAGGGGCTCGACAACTACCAGCAGATCCTCTCCGACGACCGGTTCTACAATGCCCTGAGGGTGACCGGCACCGTGGCCGCCGCGACCGTGGCCCTAGAATTCGTCCTCGGCCTGGCCTTCGCCCTGGTCATCAACCGCTCGTTCCCCGGCCGTGGCCTGACCCGGGCCGCCGTCCTCGTCCCCTGGGCCCTGACCACCGTGGTCGCCGCCAAGGTCTGGCAACTGGTCTACCAGACCGAGTACGGGGTGATGAACCGGATCCTCTCCGACCTGGGCATCGTGTCCAGCTACGAACCCTGGCTGGCCAATTCGAACCTCGCCCTGTGGGCCCTGATCGGCGCCGATGTCTGGAAGACCACCCCCTTCGTCGCCCTGCTGCTGCTCGCCGGGCTGCAACTGATCCCGGGCGACCTGAACGAGGCATCCGCCCTGGACGGCGCCACGGCCTGGCAGTCGTTCTGGCGGATCACCCTGCCGCTGCTGAAGCCGACGATCCTGGTGACCCTGCTGTTTCGTCTGATCGACGCGGCCCGGATGTTCGACCTGCCGGTCGTCCTGACCAACGGCGGTCCCGGCCGGGCCACCGAGACCCTGACCCTCTACAGCTACCGGACCCTGTTCCAGAACCTCTCCTTCGGCTACGGCTCGGCCCTGGCCGTGACCACGTTCGTGATCGTGCTGCTGCTCTGCTTCGTCTTCATCCGCGTCCTCGGCGCCCCGGTCGGGGAAGGGGGCGGCCGCTGATGGCGATCGCGACTTCCGCCCCCACCCGCGCCCGTCCGGCGATCACCCCCGGCCGGGTCCTGTTTCCCCTGGCGGTGATTCTGGTGATCGCCTTCTGCCTGGCCCCGTTCGCCTGGGCGGTGGTCACGTCGCTGAAGGAAGCGAGCACCATCTATCGCTCGCCGACCGACTACCTGCCCCGCCCCTTCACCGGCGACAACTGGGAGAAGGTCATTACCCTGCCCCGCTTCACCCGGGCCCTGCTCAACAGCACCATCGTCGCCTCCAGCGCCACCGCGATCTCGCTGCTGGTCGGGTCGCTCTGCGCCTACGCCCTGGCCCGCCTCACCTTCCCGGCCAAGCGGCTGGTCCTGACGGTCGTCCTGGCCGTGGCGATCTTCCCCGGCATCGCGATCATCAGCCCCCTCTACCTGCTCTTCAGCGACCTCGGCCTGATCAACCACAAACTGGCCCTGATCCTGCCGAACGTCACCTTCACGCTGCCGATCTGCATCTGGACCCTGACGGCCTTCTTCCGCGACCTGCCGCGCGAGTTGGAGGAGGCGGGCCGGATCGACGGCGCGTCGCGGCTCCAGGTCTTCACCCAGATCATCGCCCCGCTGGCCGCGCCGGGGATCTTCACGACGGCGATCCTGCTCTTCATCGCCGCCTGGAACGAGTTCCTCTTCGCCCGGACCTTCATGAGCGTCCAGGACCAGTACACGGTCCCGGTCGCCATCGCCCAGTTCGAGGGCGCCGACATCGCCGCCGCCACCCCCTGGGGCGAGATCGCCGCCGCCGCCGTGGTCGCCACCCTGCCCCTGGTGATCCTGGTCCTCCTCTTCCAGCGCCGGATCATCGCCGGCCTGACCGCGGGCGCCGTCAAGGGGTAGACCCGGCTAACCGTCAGGACCGTTGGCCATGGGATGACCGGTGGACCGGTGACGACCTCCAGCCCTCGTCTCGGGGACCACCCGACGCGGTACCATGGGCGCCGATCGCTCGAAGGAACCCATTGCCCCACCCGTCACAGGAGCCCCGGTGACCGACACAACGACGAACACCACGACGAACGTCATGGCCGGGACCGTCGCCCTCGTCACGGGTGCCGGGTCCGGCATCGGCCGTGCCGCCGCGCTGTCCCTGGCCCGGGAGGGCGCCACCGTCGCCGCCCTAGGAACCACGGGTCCGGATCTGGACGAGGCGGTCGCGGCCATCCGGGCCGAGGGGGGCGAGGCGATCCCCATCGTCGCCGACATCTCGGACGCCGCCGCTATGGACGCCGCGATGGAGACGATCGGAACCACCTGGGGTCGCCTCGACACCGTCTTCGCCAACGCCGGGATCAACGGCGTCTGGGCACCCCTCGACGACCTGACCGTGGCCGAGTGGGAACGGACCCTGCGGGTCAACCTGACCGGCACCTTCATCACCGTCCAGTCCGCCCTCCCGCTCCTCCGAGCCCGGGGCGGCTCGATCATCATCACCGCGTCGGTCAACGGCACCCGGAACTTCAGCAACACCGGCGCGACGGCCTACTCCGTCTCCAAAGCGGGCCAGCTCGCCTTCGCCAAGATGATCGCGCTCGAACTGGCGCCACAGAAGATCCGGGTCAACGTGATCTGCCCCGGCGCGGTGAACACCGCCATCAATGAGAAGACCACGATCCGGAATGTGGACCGCGTCCGGATCCCGGTCGACTACCCACTCGGGGCGCATCCGCTCCTGGGCGCCCCGGCCGACGCCGAGGACATCGCCCCGCTGGTCCTCTTCCTGGCCTCCGACGCCGCCCGCCACATCTCCGGCACCGAAATATGGATCGATGGCGCCGAATCGTTGCTGCGGGGTTGATCGGTCCCACGCGGTGGAACGGCGTCTGGGCGCATGGGCCAACGGTGTTTACCGGCCGGGAGCGGGACCGCGATGAGGGCCGGTGAGGCGAGGGCCATCGCCCGGACATGGGTCGAATCGGAGGTGCGGTCACTGCCCGGGTTCCTCGGCGCCTACTTCGCCGGTTCGACCCGCTCGCTGCCCGCCGAGGTCCCGCTGGACCCGGCCTCCGACGTGGACATCGTGGTCGTCCTGGCGGGAGAACCTGCCATCGGGGTACCGGCCGGGAAGATCGCCCACGGTGGTGTCCTGCTCGATATCACGCCCCTCGCCCGGGAGCGCATCGCCACGCCCGAGCGGGTCCTGGCAGATTATCACTTGGCCGGAGGATTCCGGACGCCGGGTATCATCCTCGACCCCACGGGCGCCCTCGCCACGCTCCAGACCACTGTGGTCCGCGATTTCGCCCGGCAGGATTGGGTGATCCGTCGCCGAGACCAGGCCAGTGCCCGGGTGACCGGCTTGGTCGATGCCCTAGACGCCATGGGCCCGTCGGCCCCATTCCACGAGCAGGTCGTCCTCTGGTTGTTCGGGACCGGGGTGCTGACCCATGTCCTCCTCGTCGCTGGTCTACGGAACCCGACGGTACGGACGCGCTACGTCGCCGTCCGTGACCTCCTGAGAGATCATGGCGCCCTCCCGTTCCACGAGGCGCTACTGGGATCACTCGGCTGCGCCGGGATGGGTCGAGACCGCGTCACCCACCACCTCGACCGCGTCACCGCCGCCTTCGACGCGGCCCGGGAGATCACCCGGACGCCGGTTCCCTTCGCCTCCGACATCAGCTTGGCCGCCCGCCCGGTCGCGATCGATGGCAGCCGCGCACTGATCGGGCAGGGCGACCACCGGGAGGCCGTCTTCTGGCTCGTGGTGACCTTCTCCCGCTGCATGGCGGTCTTCGGCACCGATGCCTCGCCGGAGACCTTCGACCGGTTCGACCGAGAGTACCGGGCTTTCCTCGCCGACCTCGGCATCGCGGGAGCCGCCGACCTGCGAACTCGCGGCGCCGGGGTCCGCCGCCTCCTGCCCGACGTCCAGGAGGTGTCCGACGCGATCATGGCCGCGACCCCGGAGATCAGGGACGCCTGACGCTCCCGGTGGTGCGGTCCCCTTCGGCCATCACCACACGTCCCCACGACTCACGACCCATCCTCACCTCAGCGCGATTCCCCGAAAACCCCCGGATTTCCAGGGGGCGACCGGGGAGGGCGGGCACCTACGATCGTGGGGGTCACGATCTCCTCCCGGTCGGGAGCGCCGGTGCCACGGGGCGCCGGTCGGACCAAAGATCACCCACGCATCGTGCCGAGCCCGGCACAGGAGAGTCTCCCGGACCATGCACCGCTCCGTGTTCATCCGTCTGTTCGCCCTCGCCCTCGTCGCGATCACAGGCCTGGGCGGCCCCGCGCTGACCGCGGCACAACCTGTGGCCTCGCCAGCCGCCACGTCGACGCGCCTGGCCGCCCTCAATTTTCCGGTGATCGCCGTCGATGTCACTCCGGACGCGGTCTCGGCATCGACCGACGAAGTGTCCGCGGGACCGCACCGGATCGTCCTCACCTCCACCGATGGGGCCTCGGGCTACGTCGCGTTGATGGGCGTCCCGGAGGGCCTCTTGACCGAGGAGGCCACCGAGCTGGCCCTGCTGATGGCCCGCGAGGATGTCCCGTCCGAGGGGTGGACCTACGGCGGCGGAACCTACACGGTCGACGGTGGCGAGGCCAGCGTCGTCCTCGATCTGGAACCCGGTGACTGGCATCTCGCCGTCTCGCGCCAAGTCGGCGACGAGGGTGAGGAGGTCATGCGACTCCTGCCCCTCGCCGTCACCGACGCGGGCGAGACGGACGCGACCCCGGAGGCCGATGTCGCCGTCACCCTGGAGGACATCGCCTTCGGCGGCATCGGGGAGACCATCCCGGCGGGTGACGCGATCTGGGAATTCGCCAACGTCGGCGATCAGCCGCGCCAGGTGGTCATCTTCCAGACGCCGTACCTGACCGATGCCGGCGACTTCGCCGAGTCGTTGGCCCCAATGATGACCGGCACCCCGCCCGCCAATGACAACCTCTTCGTCAATGTCGTCTGGATGGGCTACTGTGCGGTCCTCTCGCCTGGCCAGACCGCCTGGGCAGAGTTCGACCTCGAACCGGGCACCTATGCGCTGACGAGTTGGGTGATCGACCCCGAGACCGGCACGCCCGCCCTGCTCCAGGGCATGGTCCACGGGTTCACCGTTGAAGCCTGATCTCCAGCCGAAACGACCCGGTCATGGGTCCCGCCCCGGGCGGCCGGCACCACCACCCGCGCCCAGGCCATCGCTCTGGTTGGGGTACGCGGTCGCCGCCATCCGCTGCTGATCACCGCCATCGTCGAGGTCACCGGAAAAATCTCCGGCGACCTCGACGTTTGGCATCAGCACGTCGCAGAAGAAGGCGGCCTGGAGCCGGGAACGGGATGACACCCCCACCTTGGCGAAGATCTGGCGCAGGTGCCCCTCGACGGTGTGCTCGGTCAGGTGCAGCGCCGCCGCGATCTCCCGGTTCGTCCGCCCCGCGAGCAGCGCGATCGTCACCTGTCGCTCTCGCCCGGTGAGCGGCCAGTGATCGGGGATGGTCACCGGTTCGGGCGGCCCGGCCGGGGCGATGACCAGGGCCACCCCGCCGGCGGTGTCCGCCCACGACGCC
>JACCVE010000254.1 GCA_013698285.1 Chloroflexia bacterium
CCGCCGTGGCGGCCAGCCGCCGCGCGAAGGCCACGACGTGGTCGGCGCGGGGTCCGGAAGCCGCCAGCGGCAGGTATTCGCCGGCCTCGAACAGCTCCGGCGCCTCCGCCCGGGCCCGCAGCAGGGACGCGGTCAGGTAGAGCTTGACCCGCCCGTCCTGCCATGACTCCAGGAGCTCCCGTACCAGGGCCGTCTTGTCCCGCCGCCGGGAGAGGTCGCGCAGCAGGCGGGAGCGCAGGTCGTAATCGACCGGGCGGCGGTTGTCGGGGTCGACCAGGCTGAAGTCCCAGAGTTCTGTCCCCTGGTAGATGTCGGGCATCCCCGGCGCGGTCAGGCGCAACGCCTGCTGGGCCAGGCCGTTCATCGCCCCGACCATCGCCACCTTGGCCTGCAGGGTGGCGAAGTCGGCCAGGAAGGCGGCGCCCTCGGTCCGGTCCAGGATGCGACGGACGAACGCCCCCATCGCCGCGTCGTAGTCCTCGTTGGGGTTGACCCAACTGGTCTGGACCTGGGCCTCCCGGGTCGCCTTATCCATGTAGGCGACGATCCGGCCCGCGAAGGTCTCCCACGCGTCATCGCTCATCCCGGCCGCGTCGAACGGCCAGGCCCCGAGCAGGGTCTGGTAGAGCAGGTATTCATCATTGCGGTCCGGCGCGAAGCCGCCCGCGACGCGGCTCCGCGCCTTCCGATTCAGGCGGGCCCATCGATTGAGGGCGATTCGCCACTCCCTCGGCACCTCGGAGAGGACCGCGATCCGGGCCCGGACGTCCTCGCTGCGCTTGGTGTCGTGGGTGGACGAGCTGAGCATCGCGTTGGGCCAGTGCCGCGCCCGCTCGGCATTCTCGCGGTGGAACGCGGCGACCGGCACCCCGAAGGTGGTCGGGTCGCCGCCCACCTCGTTCAGCGAGGTCAGCCGGTTGTAGCGGTAGAAGGCGGTGTCCTCCAGCCCCTTCGCCATCACCGGGCCGCTGAGCTGCTGGAACCGCATCGCGAAGGCGCACTGGGTGGCCCGCTGCTCGGGCGAGGACGTGCCCCCCTGGAGCAGCAGCACATCGCGCAGGAAGTGGAACACGGTCCGGTCTGTCGCCGGGTTGCGGCGGATCGCGGTCGCGACCGCCGTCTCGATCGTCCTCCTGTCCCGGGCCGAGACCTCCCCACCGTCGCAGGTGACGTAGGTCCGATAGACCGGGAAGCAGGCGATCACCTCGCGCAGGGCGTCGCGCAGGTTGTTGAGGGTGAAGTCGCGCAGGCGGCGGTTCTGCTCGGCGATCCGGTCGAGCGAGCTGGCCAGGACTGCCACCTCGCTGGCCAGGCCGACGCGCATGATCAGGCGCTTGCAGTCGTAGACCATGTCCGCGAAGCTGACCTTCTGGCCCAAGAACCTGGCGTAGACCTCGTCGAACGGCTTGCGCCCCGCCGGGTCCACGAACAGCCCGCCGGCGGCGTTGGCGAACTCGTAGCCGGTGGTGCCGTGGACCGCCCACTCGCCGGGCAGCGCCTCGCCGTGCTCGATGATCTTCTCGACCAGCAGGTAGATCGGCCGGGGGTCGAGGCGTCCGCTCGCGACCGCCGCGTCCAGGGCCGCGTCCAGGCGGGGCCGCATGGCCTCCCACTGGCGGCCCCGCTCCTGAGTCCGGGCGACCTCCTGCGGCGAGGCCAGCACGGTGCCCGGCACGGTCTCCTCCGCCCCGATCGCCCGCCGCCGGGCGACCTCGACCCGGTAGGCCCGCTGCAGTCGGGCGACGTAGGCGGCGGGGTCGAACAGGCCGTCGACGTGGTCCAGGCGCAGCCCGTGAACCTTACCCTCGGCCAGCAGCGAGAGGGTCAACTCGTGGGCGGCGGCAAAGACGGCCGGCTCCTCCTGCCGGACGGCGGCCAGCTCGTTGATGGCGAAGAAGCGACGATAGTTGATCTCTTCCGCCGCCACCCGCCACGAGGCCAGCCGGTACGACTGCGCTTCGAGGAGCCCTTCCATCAGGTCGAACGAGGCCGGCTCGCCGGGGGTGCCCCGGTAGTCGGCGATCGCGCGGGCTATCACCTGCCGGACGGGTTCCGAGCGACGGGCGACCTCGGCGAGGCGCCGCTTGGCGACCGTCTGTTCCCGTTGCCGGTCGGCCACCTGGGCGGGGTCCGTCTCGGTCTGGGCCGGCAACTGCTCGAAGGCGAAGACGATGCTCTGGAACTCCAGCAGGTCCGGGTCGTCCGGCATCAGGGTGGCGACCAGTTCCGGCAGGTGGCGGCGGAGGATGGCGGGATAGCTGGGGGGCGCGACCGGCAAGGTGTTCTCGTAGTAGACGATCGAGAAGGTCCCCGCGTCCTCGTCGAACCCCAGCTCAAATTCGCCCTGTTCGAGGACGACGCCGTACTGGTCGCCCAGGAAGGGCAGCAGCACCTTGTCCCGCAGGTCGGGCTTGATGGGGTCCCAGTCGATGTCGAAGAACCCGGCGTAGGGCGAGCCGCGGCCATTCTCCAGGACATCCATCCACCAGGCGTTCGTGCCCCGGCCGATCCCCATGTGGTTGGGCACGAAGTCGAGGATATGCCTCAGGTCGTGCCGATCCAGGGCGGCGAGGAAGGCATCGTAATCGCCTTCCTCACCGAGTTCCGGGTTGAGCCGGTTGTAATCATCGACGTCGTAGCCGTGGGTGCTGCCGGGCCGGGCCTTGAGATATGGCGAGGAGTAGATGTCGCTGACGCCCAGTTCGGCCAGGTAGGGAATCACGCGGCGGGCGTCGCGAAAGGTGAAGTCGCCGTTCAGTTGGAGCCGGTAGGTCGCGCGGGGAACGCGGGCCGGACCCGGCACCGCGGGCATTAGGCCCTCGACCAGGGCATCGAGGACAGCCTCATCGGCGGCCCGGGCGGCCTCCTCGGCAGTGATGGTCACCCCTTCGGGGGTTCCCTCCGCCTCGGCGTCGATGGGGTCCCCAGTGATCTGGTCCACGCGCCCGGTGTGCTCGGTGGCTAGTCGGGGTGACCCGATCACCGGCGCGGTGATCCCCGTCACCTGACCGTCATCGCCGGGCGTGACGATCCCGTCCGTGGTCCCCGCCGCTGTCCCCTCGTCATCCGTCACCGTTGCGTCCCCACTCCTTCTGGCCCTCTGAGATCGTGCCCTGGTCCCGGTTCCGGGCGTCGCCACGGTGGACCTGATGACCACCTCGCACCCGGCCCATGCCGCGGACCCAGCCACCGGGGCGATGACCAATGCGTCGCCTCACCCGGGCTGGGCGGCGCGATCCCCTACGGCTCCGACCTGTCGATCGGGCGATACCGCAAGGGCCGGACCATAGTCAGGTGCGGGATGCCGCCGGCCTCGAACCGCCGGCCGCGCGGGATGAACCCGAGGCGGCCGTAGAACCCCACCGCGTGGGCCTGGGCATTGATCGTCACGGCCGGCACCGCCAGGGCGTCGGCGTGGTCGAGCAGCAGGGCGACCACCCTGGCCCCGAGACCCTGTCCCCGCCACTCCGGCAGGGTGGCCACCCAATCGATCCGGCCCGATGCCTGGCCGTCCTCGTCGAGGTGCCCGGCGACGGTCAGGCGGGCGGCACTCACGATCTCGGAGCCGCCCTCGCCATCGGGCACCTCGGCCACGGCGTGGGTGGCCCCGGCGTCCTCCGGGTCAGTCGCCAGGTTGCCGATCAGGCCCTGCTCGTCATGGAAGACCCGCGTCCGGATCGCGACCACGGCCTCGAAGTCGCGCCGGGACCGGATGAAGCGGACGAGGGAGACGACCTCGTCGTCGCCCACGCCGGGGCTCGCCGCCACGATCCCGGTCTCCCGGCGACCGCTCGCTCCCTCGTCGCCCCAGGCGGGTCGCGCGGGTCGTGGTGGTCGCGTTGGTCGTGGTGGTCGTTGCCCGATCACCGTTCGCCCCCGGTCGCCCCGCCGCCCACACCCCGGGCATCGACACGGCTCGCCACCTCGACCCCGTTGGTCATCACCCGCTCCCAGGCCCCGCGTTCACCGTCGAGCCAGGCCCGGTGCCCGGCCATCGCCGCCCCGGCCCCCGAAGCCTGCTCCGCGACCCGGCCCGGGGCGGTGC
>JACCVE010000282.1 GCA_013698285.1 Chloroflexia bacterium
GCGTAGAAGGCCGCGAAGAGGCCGGTCGGCCCCGCGCCGATGATCGTGATGTCGAAGATGTCGCGGCTGTCTCCCGCCCCGTCGGCGCCGGCGGTGCTGTGCGGGGTCGATACCTGCTCGGTGGTTACCGCGGTCATCCGGGACCTCCTCTGGCCAAGGCGACCCGTGGGTGCCGGCGAAACGGAGCGGGATGGGAGGCCGGGATGCTCCGTCTCCCCTCGTCATTTGCCCCCTGAGTGTACCAATCCCGACCGGCGCGGACGACCGGCGACACGAGCGAATCCTGACCCGGACGCGAACCGACGAGCGGCCGTGCCCAAAGGTCCGGTCTACCAGTTGGGCATCCCGCGACGGCGGCATGACGCCGGGCGGCCTGGTACCATCCGGGACGGCGCCGGACATCCCCCGGGAGCCGGTGAGGGAAAGATCGAGACCGCACGAGGGAGACGAGGACATGACGGCGACCATTTTGCCCGGCGGCACGCCGGACCTGACGGGGCTCCTGTCACGACGGGCCAAGGACCTGCCATCGAAGCCCCGGCTCGATGTCGCGCCGCGCGGCAAAGACCACGTCTCGCTCGTCTATGGCTTCCCCGACCCGGGATCGCTGCCGGCGGGAGCGGTGGCCGAGGCGACCACGCGGGTCCTCGAACGGGCCGGCGAGAAGGCGCTCCAGTATGGGACCGCCGCCGGGGTCGAAGAGTTACGCGAGGTGCTGCTGGCCAAGCTGAAGCGCGACCAGGGCATCGAGGCCGGACCGGAGAACGTCTTGATCACGGCTGGCGGGTCCCAGGCGCTGGCCCTGGTGCTGGACGCCTTCGTCGATTGGGGCGATCCGGTGATCACCGAGCAGCCGACCTGGATGGGGGCCGTCCGGGCCTTCGCCAATGTCGGTGCCATCCCGGTGCCGGTCCCGGTCGATGAGGAGGGGACCGACGTGGTCGCCCTGGAGCGGGAGCTTGTCCGCCTCCGGGACGAGGGCCGGCGAGCGAAGATGATCTACCTGATCACCAACTTCCAGAACCCGACCGGCGTCTCGACGACGGAGGCCCGGCGTCGGCGGATCGTCGAGCTGGCCCAGGAGCACGGCACGCTGATCTTTGAGGACGATGCCTATCACGACCTCCGCTACGCTGGGGAGCGCATCCCGACCATCTACTCGCTGGACGACAGCGGCTCGACGATGTACATGGGCACCTTCTCCAAAATCATGGGCGCCGGGATGCGCCTCGGCTGGCTGGTCGCCGCGCCCGAGATCATCACGAAGCTCTCGATCCTGAAGATTGACGGGGCGACCAATGTCTTCGGCTCCTATGTCGCGGCCGAGTGGGTGCCCGACCACCTGGCCACGCACATCGGCGAGTTGAAGACCATCTACAAGGCCCGCCGCGACGCGATGCTGGCGGCCCTGGGACGGCACATGCCACCGGGCACGACCTGGACGGTGCCCGACGGCGGGTTCTTCATCTGGGCCACGTTCCCCGAGGGCCTCGACGCGGCGGACATGGTGCCGCAGGCCAGCGAGCGCGGCGTGGACTTCCTGCCGGGACACACCTGCTACGTGGACGGCGGAGGCCGTAACACCTTCCGACTCTCGTTCTCCTTCGCGGACGAGGAACAGATCGAGCGAGGGGTAAGGATCATCGGTGAGATCGCCGCCGGCGAGATGCGGGAACGGGGACTGACCGCCTCCTGATACGCGATTCGAATGGACGATCTATGGCTGTTCGATGGTCCGCGTAAGGAAGGACTTCGTGTCCTCCTTGGCCACGACAGTGCGGCGTTCCGGCGATCACCGGTCCCCCGATGGTCGGGAGATCATGCAGATCCCGTATGACATCCCGCACACATCCCCGATCTCACGAAAGGACGGAGACCCTCACTCGCCCCGAGTGCGGGCCTCCGTCCTATTCCCCTCCCATCCAGGCTGGCGAACCGAGCCAAGGAGGGGCGTCAACCGGCGCTGGACGTCAGCGCCGGGACCCCGCGGACAACCGGACCACGGCCAGGCCTCCCGTCGCCACGCACCCGGCGACGATCCACAGGGCGAGGGCACCGGCCGGAGACGACGAACCTCCCCGCGATGCGCCAGCAGAGTCGGCCCGGGTTCCCGCCGCTGCCAGGGTGGGAGGCGCGGCGGGCATCGGCGCGTTGGTCGGGGCGAGCATGATGCTCATCCCGCCCACGGCCGGGACCGCGTTGGCGTCGGCGCCGTCGTAGCGAGGGTAGGTAACGCCGCCCGTGCCGTCCGAGGACGGATACCGCGTCCTGCCGCCGGTCGAGGGACGCGCTCCCTCCGTCTCCGTCTCCCCGGCCGTGGCGGGTTCGGTTGCCCCGGCCGGCATTCCCGTGCCGTCGCCCGCACCGGGCTCGGTCGCCCGTCCGGCCGTAGGGGTGACCGTGGCGGGGCCAGCGCCCGCGGGGCGGGTGGCCCGGCCTGGCTCGGCC